>DASQZP010000134.1:0-4168 GCA_035638655.1 Bacteroidales bacterium | reverse complement strand
AAAGGTCGTGTGTTCGACCCATGTTGTGGATCCGGCGGGATGTTTGTTCAATCGGAGAAATTTGTCACGGAACATCGGGGTAGTGTTAATGATATTTCCATTTACGGACAGGAAAGCAATCAAACGACCTGGCGTTTATGTAAAATGAACCTGGCCATTCGGGGCATCGATAGCAGTCAGGTAAAATGGAATAATGAAGGTTCTTTTTTAAATGATGCTCACAAAGATTTGAAAGCCGATTATATTATTGCCAATCCTCCCTTTAATGTGAGCGATTGGGGTGGTGATTTGATGCGCAAAGATGGCCGCTGGCAGTATGGTGTTCCACCTTCCGGTAATGCCAATTTTGCCTGGCTGCAACATTTCATCTATCACCTGACACCGAGCGGACAAGCCGGTGTGGTTTTAGCCAAAGGTGCTTTAACGTCTAAAACTTCGGGTGAAGGGGACATTCGAAAAGCCTTAGTTGAAAACAATCTGATTGATTGCATTGTTAACCTGCCTGCTAAGTTATTTCTAAATACACAGATTCCGGCGGCGTTATGGTTTATGTCCCGCAACAGAACAAATGGAAAATTTCGTAATCGCAGCGATGAAATTCTGTTTATTGATGCCCGTAATATGGGACATTTGATTAACCGTCGTACGCGTGAGTTATCTCATGAGGATATACAGAAAATTGCCGGTACCTATCATAATTGGCGTAATCCGGATGGGGATTATGAGGATGTTCCGGGTTTTTGTGCTTCCACACCGATTGAAAAGGTTAAAGAACTGGATTATGTTTTGACTCCGGGACGTTATGTAGGTCTGCCTGAAGAAGATGATGATTTTGATTTTGAGGAACGGTTTAATCAGCTCAAAGCGGAGTGGGAAGCTCAGATAAAGGAGGAGAAACAGTTAAATGAACGTATTGAAGAGAATCTCAAAAAGGTCAGAATCACGGATAATAAGGATTAAAGGATGACACGGAGTAAGAGATGAGTGAACTAAAATATAAAGACATTACGGAAAAGATCATTGGGGCCTCCTTTGATGTGCATGGGTTTTTAGCAATGGTTTTCAGGAAGTGATATACCAGCGTGCATTGGCCTGGGAATTGGGACAAAGAGGATTAGCGTTTGCCCGCGAGATTGAACAAGATATTTTTTATAAGGATTTACCCGAACCAATAGGAACAAGAAGAGCCGATTTTGTGGTGGAAGATAAAGTACTTGTAGAATTAAAAGCCCTGATTCAGTTAGAAGATGTCCATCTGGCACAGGCACTGAATTATTTAAAAGCTTACAAATTGGAAGTCGGTTTGCTGATTAACTTTGGCAGCAAATCATTAACCTTTAAAAGACTCGTGCTATGATGTATACTGTCAGAATCACAGATTAGAGGGATTAAAGGATGACACGGAGTAAGAGATGAGTAAACAAAAAAATGGGAACAATGGATAAAACATTTTTAGTAATACACACAGATAAAAGACTGTTGACTTTGACACCTAAAATCTGTGAAATCAATCAATCCGTGCAAATCCGTGATTCAGACAAAAGGAGGCAGGATGAGCGCTCGGGAAAACAAGGTGATATGTTCCAGGAAGAATGAAATACGGACTCAAAAACGAAACCATTAAGGCGATACAGAACGTCTTTGCCCGCTATCCCCGGATAGAAAAAGCCATTCTGTATGGATCACGAGCAAAGGGTACCTACAGGAAAGGCTCCGATATCGATCTTACGTTGATTGGCAAGGACCTGGATTTGACGACCCTATTTGAAATTGAAACTGCGCTGGATGATCTGCTGCTTCCTTACAAAATAGATCTTTCCATTTACAGGAAAATAGAAAATTCGGATTTATTAGAGCACATAGTGCGAGTGGGGTTGGTCTTTTATGAGAGGAAAAATAAATCAGAACAATTTCATGCATAAAGGTTCGCAAAATGACGAAATGAATAATTGGGAAGATGCTATACTAAATGAAATAGCGACATACATTAATCGCGGATACTCACCAAAATATGTCAAACAAAATGGTCATGTTATAATAAACCAAAAATGTATCCGCGATGGGAAAATAGACTTTTCACTTACCAAAGAGACTAATAAAGAAAATAAAATAACTCCGGAGAAGTTTCTAAAGAAGCAAGATATTTTAATTAATTCTACGGGAGTAGGTACAGCAGGAAGAGTTGCAATTTTTACAAATAACATCTTGGCAACTGCTGATACACATGTTTCTATTGTCAGAATAGATCCAAAGGTGGCGAGTCCGTTATTTGTTTTTTATAACTTACGAGGCAGAGAAAATGAGATTGAAGGTATCGCGGAGGGCTCGACGGGACAGATAGAACTTGGTAGAGAACGCTTAAAATTAATCGATATTCAATTACCACCCCTCCCCGAACAACGTGCTATTGCCTCCGTCCTCAGTAGTTTGGATGATAAAATAGACCTGCTGCATCGCCAAAACCAAACGCTGGAAGCCATGGCTGAAACGCTTTTCAGACAATGGTTTGTGGAGGAGGCGAAGGATGATTGGGAGGAAAAGTCTTTAGGAGATGTATTAGATTTTATTGTTGATAATAGAGGGAAAACGGCTCCTACTGATGAATATGGTATTCCATTAATAGCTACTAATTGTGTTAAGAATGAAAATATTTTCCCTGTTTATGATAAAATCCGATTTGTTTCACAAGAGACATATAATAACTGGTTCAGGTCTCATCCTGCACCAGGAGATATAATTTTTGTAAACAAAGGGACACCAGGATGTGTCAATTTAGTTCCTGAACCAGTTGATTTCTGTATTGCTCAAGATATGATTGCACTACGAGTCAATAAGACTATCATTAACAATATTTTTTTATTTCTGTATCTCAGATCAAGAACTACCCAACATGAAATTCTAAATACAAGTGTTGGTACAACCATTCCTCATCTCAAGAAAACAGATTTATTAAAATTCAACATATCGATACCCAACCATTTTATTCTTGAAAAATTTGAAAAGATATTACGTCCATCTTTTAACAAGATGAATAATAATAATCTTCAAATACGTACAATAGAGGCATTAAGAGATACATTATTACCGAAATTAATGAGTGGTGAAGTAAGAGTTTAAACTAATATCTTATTAAAATGATTATTGAGAAAATACATATTAAAAAATTCCGAGGTTTTGATAATGTAGAGTTTAATTTAGGAAATAATTTGACTGTTATTGCTGGCCAGAATGGCACGCAAAAAACAACACTACTTGGGATATTAACACAACCATTTTCAATAACAGATAAAAGTAATTCCATATATGGAGAGACTCCGCTTAGTGGTGGGAATTTTAGATCTCAATTTTCTGAGAAATTTAAATTATCAAAATCATTTGATAAGCCTAAAAGTCATGAATGGACTCTATTTTTAAAAAATCAAGAAGAAAAAATATATACGGTTGAGAGTATTAAAAGAGGAAGCTCGGGTAATATTAGGTTTTGGAAGAAGGGTGATAAATCAAAAGGTTCTGGTTACATACAACAACCAGTTATTTATTTAAGCCTATCCAGATTATTTCCAATAGGTGAAGATCAAGATATAGATACAAGTAACGAAGTTTCTCTTACAGATGAAGAATTTGAATTTTATAAAGAATGGCATAATAAAATTTTAATAATTCCAGATATTGAAATGAAATCAGCAGATTATCTCGCTAGTAAACAAAAAAATACTCTTGGAGTAAATACCGATCTATATGATTGGAAAATGAATTCGGCTGGTCAGGATAATATTGGTAAAATACTTCTTGCTGTATTGTCATTTAAAAGGTTAAAAGAAAAATATAGAGAAGACTATATCGGTGGGATACTTGCAATTGATGAATTAGACGCTACCTTATATCCAGCTTCTCAAATTAAATTAATTAAGGCACTAAGAAAATTTTCTTCTAAGTATTATATACAGGTTATTTACACAACCCACTCTTTAAGCATTTTAAAAAGAGTATGTGAGTTGCAAGAAGATGAAAAAATTGAAGGGCAGATTAGTGTTATCTATTTAGAAAAGTCTGATTCTAATATAAAAGTTATTGAGAACATTCCATTTGAAGATGTAAGAAGCAAATTAAATGTTGTTATATCACCAGTTAAAAAAATCAAAAAGATACCTGTTTTTACAGAAGATAA
>DASQZP010000133.1:0-3694 GCA_035638655.1 Bacteroidales bacterium | reverse complement strand
TTCAGCTACTTTTTGCCCTGAGCCCTCAAGGGTAAATTAGCTGAAAATCAATTTGCTCCCTGCCTATACTGCTTTCGGAGTGGACTCAATATTTTGAGATATTCAGGTGAATCAATTATTCTGATTCACTAAGAAAATTGTCGGGTTATTTTTGTGTACCCTGATAATTAACTTCATACTACTCCTAAAACTCCATACAACCGTATCTCTGCATATATATCAGCCTTTTGGATCCACTATGGAACTTTAATAAACCAGACAACTGAAAACATAGAGAAGAAAACTCACATATCATATAATTATCTTATAATCTAATAAATAAATTATTATGAAAAAGACGTTTTTTATTATCGGATTGGGCAAAATGGGAGGAAATATTGCCATACAGGCAAGTGAAAAAGACTATACCGTATATGGATATGATACACAGGGAATGGATCAATCTATAAAGCAAAAAGGAGTAAAAGAGCTAAGCGAACTGGAAAAAATAACCTCGCTTGATGAAGGACCCCGCATTGTATTTTTGTATGTCCCGGCAGGCATAGTAGTGGACAAGGTGATCAATCAGCTGAAAGACATTCTTGAGCCGGGGGATATTCTGGTAGATGGCGGCAACTCCTACTGGGGCGATTCAATTAACCGGTACGAACGTCTGAAAAAAGCCGGCATACATTTTATTGACTGCGGAACAAGCGGTGGCATTACCGGCGCCAGAAACGGGGCCTGCTTTATGGCTGGAGGAGAAAAAGAAGCCATCACAATGATTGAACCAATATTAAAATCATTGTCTGTTGAAGGCGGATATACTCATACCGGTCCTCCGGGTTCCGGCCACTTTGTAAAGCTTGTACACAATGGTATCGAGTTTGGTATGCTGCAGGCCATAGGTGAAGGAATAGACCTGCTTACCCATTACAATCAAAAGCTTGATATTCCGGAAGTACTCAGCTGCTGGCGGCATGGTTCAGTAATCCGGTCCTGGCTGGTTGACTTGATGCACGAAGTTTATAAAGACAAGAACGGACTGGATACAATCCCTTCTTATGTGGAAGATACCGGTGAAGTAAACTGGCTGGTAAATGATGCCATGAACATGGAAGTTTCAACACCGGTAATCGCTCAATCTGTCATGCAGCTAATTGCCTCACGCGATGATGAAAACCGCTGGGCAAAGGCCATTGCCATGATGCGTCACGGATTCGGACAACATCCTTTTGGTCCGGATGAATCAATAGCAAAGGAAAGAGAAGAAGGACGTCTGAGCATGCATCAGGAAGGCTTTACAAAAGACGAGGAATAATCTTATAGTAAATATTATACAGTAATAAAAAAGAGTGCAGCGAGCAGCTACACTCTTTTTTATTTTATGTTTGATTCTGAAAAATGATATTCGGAAATTTATGCAAGCAATACTTTTAATTAAGACACACTGATATGTGGACCATTCTGCACGCTGAGAAAATATTTCTACATCCTTTTAAAAACAGCCACCACTTGCCAAATGAATCCATATTTAGTCTCTGTTAAAAAAAATTAATATCCAACCTTTTAGTCAGTCATTTTAAAACTTGAATTGTTATAACAAAAACAATGATTTAAGCTGAATAAATAATTAAGATGTTATATAGAAATCAATTATCAATGAATAAAAACATAAGCTGTTAAACTGGAAAAAACAGGAATTAATTAGAGTCTGTCAATTAAGTCAAGTGTCTGGATCAAAATGTTCGAGAACAAAGCCTGTCCCGTTCTAAACGGGAGCGTGTAAAAATTTTAAACCGCAGTATACTAATGTATATGAGGCATTAAAATTTTTGCAACAACGCATTTATCGGACATTATGGACAAACACCAATTAAGCTAAATAACAGAAAAAATGGATGAAAATAAAAAGCAAAACATCGAAGATGCCATGCAGCAATTAGAGGCATCACCAAAAGGATTGACCAACGAACAGGCCACTGAAAGAGCAAATAAATTTGGATTTAATGAAATTACAGAAAAGCGGGTAAGTCCTGTTGTAAAATTCCTCCAATATTTATGGGGCCCTATACCATGGATGATTGAAGTGGCGATCATATTATCTGCTGTTGTTAAAGACTGGACAGATTTTTTTATCATTTACGCGCTACTGATTGTCAATGCCGTAGTAGGATTTATTGAAGAATACCAGGCTGACAACGCGGTAGAGGCACTCAAGAAGAAACTGGCAATCACGGCCCGAACCTTAAGAGATGGCAAATGGCAGAGTATTCCATCACGCGAACTGGTTCCCGGAGATATCATCAGGTTAAGAATGGGTGATATAGTTCCTGCTGATGCCGTCATCTGGCAGGGAGAGAATATACAAATAGACCAGTCGGCCCTGACTGGAGAATCACTTCCGGCAGAAAAAAATGAAGGAGAGATGGCCTATTCCGGATCAGTCATTAAAAAAGGAGAAACCAATGCAGTTGTAAAATCAACCGGTACACATACCTATTTTGGCAAGACTACTTCACTGGTTGAGGATACTCAGTCAACAAGTCATTTTCAAAAAGCAGTTTTAAGAATCGGAAACTACCTCATCATTGTAGCGTTGCTGTTAGTAGCCCTCATTTTGTCGGTAAGTCTGTTCCGCGGAGATGAATTCCTCACCATACTGCGATTTTGTCTGGTACTTACCATCGCAGCCATCCCGGTAGCAATGCCCACTGTTCTTTCAATAACCATGGTAGTGGGAGCCAAATTATTGTCGAAAAAACAGGCAGTAGTAAGAAAATTATCTTCCATTGAAGAAATGGCCGGAATAGATGTACTCTGCTCTGATAAGACAGGCACACTCACCAAGAACAAGCTGGTAACCGGAAAAGTATATACTACTGATAATGTAACCCCTGATGAGATAATAAAAATGGCCTCACTTGCTTCCCGGCTCGAAAATGATGACCCCATCGACCTTGCCATATTCAATTCGATGAAAAACCAGGATGAATTAAATGACTATGAAAATGAAAAATTTACACCTTTTGATCCTGTCAATAAGCGCACAGAGTCACTGGTGAAAGACAAACAGGGAAAGACTTTCAGGGTGTCAAAGGGAGCCCCCCAGGTAATCCTGAATCTGGTGGCTCCTTCAGAGGACCTAAAAAAGAAGACAGATGATATGATTGCTGATTTTGCCAGAAGAGGATTCCGCTCGCTGGGTGTGGCCCGGTCAGAAAAAGAAGGAGAGTGGAATTTATTAGGCATCATCCCATTATATGATCCACCCCGGGATGACTCAAAGAAAATAATTGATCAGGCCATTGAAATGGGTGTAAGGGTTAAAATGGTTACCGGTGATCAGGAAGCCATTGCCAAAGAAACTGCTTCAGAACTGGGTATTGGAAAAAACATCCTCAATGCAAGTATGTTTGGTGAAACAAAACATCATGAGACCGGGCAGCTGGAGGACAGTATTGAACAAGCTGACGGTTTTGCCGAGGTTTATCCGGAACATAAGTATCACATTGTTGATGTGTTGCAGAAGAAAAACCATATTGTAGGCATGACAGGTGATGGTGTGAATGATGCGCCTGCCCTAAAGAAAGCTGATGCAGGCATTGCCGTGTCAGGAGCAACAAGTGCAGCAAGGGCTGCTGCAGCCATTGTCTTAATGTCTCCCGGACTGTCAGTAATCATTGATGCAATAAAGGAAAGCCGGAAGATCTTC
>DASQZP010000132.1:0-2987 GCA_035638655.1 Bacteroidales bacterium | reverse complement strand
CCGATCCAGATGTTTCCCTCCCTGTCATTAATTATCGAATAAACCATATTGTTACTAAGGGAAGTAGTATCATCAGGTTCATTTCTATAATTATAGAATCTCAGGTCACTACAATCTCCGGAAATTTTATTTAATGGTCTTGTACTTACCAGAATACCTCCACCTTTTGATCCAAGCCACAGATAACCTGCCTTATCTTGCATCATGCAATAAATATTATGTCCGGGAAGTTTTTTATTAATCAGAGGGATATAACTATAGTGTGACAAAGGTTTTAAATCAGCGTTATAAATAAATAATTCTCCTGATTTAGTTGCAACCCAAAGACGCTGCTCCCTGTCATAAAGTAAACTTCTAATGACATTTTCAGCCATATTATCATATTCTTTATGAGGAGAAAGCTGTTGAAAGGAATTGTTGGAAGTAACAATTTTGTTTACTCCACCGTTAAACTGACCAGTCCCTACCCATAGTATTCCGGATTTGTCTTCGGTTATACAATGGACAAAATTTGAACTGATTGTTGACGGATCTGTAGGGTTGTTACGAAAAAACGTGAATGAGTCACTGTTTTGGTTATAAAGCGCAAGTCCGCTCCCGTGCAAACCTATCCATAAATTGCCTCTGGTATCTTCAAAGAAATATTGCCTTTCGTCATCTACAAGTGGCTGAATCTCTTCAGGGGTTAACTGATAGTATTTTTTAATATTTTTTTTTGGTGTTATTCTCGTAACTCCAAATTTTTCAGTATTTACCCACAGGTTGCCGGTATGGTCCTCATTAACTTTAGTAATTCTTAGTCCGCCAAAACTGTAACGTATGAATTTTTTTTTAGGGCGATCATAAAGAAGAAGTCCCCCTTTTCCCGTTCCGACAATAACTTTTCTGTTATAAGCTGAGTATTTCACCAGGGTTATTTCATTATCAGGGAGCATTCCAGATTCTTTATCAAACATTTTAAAAGTTCTGGATTGTGTATCATAGATAAGAAGGCCCTTATTTGCTGTTCCAAACCATAATGTATCCCCGGCTTTAGTAGCTGAAGTAAACCTGGTGTCGATAAACAAGTGTTGAAAATCAGGATGCAGGCTTGATATTTCTTTGGAATATAACTGATTTAATCCGTTTTCAGTTCCGATCCATAAATCACCATTGGTATCCTTAACTGCAAAACTGGTTTTGTTATTGGTTATTGCACCTGTTCCTCTTGAAAAATATCGACTTGAATGATATTTATTGGTGGTACTGTCAAAGCTTAGGTGATAAACCCCTGAGTTACTTGAGCACAACCAAATATCATCCGGACTGGTTTGTGAAAAAGAGACTATTGAGCTGTTTTTTTCTTCCTGTGAACGGAGATAATTTGGGAATGTGGTGAATTTATCTGTTTCACGATCAAGATAATGATAATATCCATCATAGGTCTTGACCCAAAGAATATTCTTTGCATCTTCCCAGATGGCAGAAATGCGATTGTTGGAAAGAGCTTCAGCTTTACCTGGATAAGCTTTATATATTTTAAAGTTGTAACCGTCATATCTGTTCAACCCGTTCATTGTACCAAACCACAGGTAACCAAGATGATCAGCATAATCACAAAGTACGGAATTCTGAGATAGTCCGTCTCGTGTATTAAAAAGTTCAAACCGTTTTATTTTAAGGGAATCGTTGCCATAAATACCGGAATATAAAAACAGAAAAACACAAGACAGTATAATTGTATGAAGGTTGTTCTTTTTCATATACAAATAGATGGCTGAGAACAAAAATACAAATAAAATTTTGATATTATCTTCTTATTTTGGATACCCATAAATTGTCACTTAATAAAATTATTTTTTCCGGGTTAAATTACAAGCAAATAAATGAAAAAAGATAAATAATCCACCCTGCATTATAAAAATATTTTTGAATTATATAAATTAAATATCAGGTATTCAAATTTATATAAGATTGCATTAAAGAAATAAGTTCACAGCTAATTTAAAATATGCTTTATGACATAGTGATAATTTATCACCCTATTTCAGAAGATTTGTCCACTTTAAATGCTGTATGAATTCATAATATTGTAGTGTAAAAAGCTGACATAACTATACTTTGAAATTTCTTCGCATAAGGAGATTACTATGAAGAAAGAATTTACTTTGTTTTATTTAACATTATTTGCTTTTCTTTTTATTGTCGCTTGCAACAATACCAAACAGGCTGAAAGTCGCGAGGATTATAAAAAGGATAATAACAACTGGAGTATTATGATTGCTGATGCTGCTATGCAGCGTTATGACAGTTTGATACACTATCTGGATAATCCAAAGCCCAAATGGTCATATGATATAGCTATGCTGGGTCTTGCGATTGATAAGCTGGGTTCTTTTGACGAGAAATACAGTCAGTATATGAGAGACTATATTGATTATTTTATTAATGAAGACGGCGATATCAATACCTATTCAATGGCTAAGTATCGCTTAGACGATATAAATCCTGGCAAGAACCTGATAGTTCTCTACAAACGTACAGGGGAAGAAAAATATTTAAAGGCCATTGAAACATTGGTAAAGCAGTTGCAGGGTCAACCTCGAACGCACTCCGGTGGGTTCTGGCATAAGAAAATATATCCCTGGCAAATGTGGCTGGATGGTATTTATATGGCCTCTCCTTTTATGGCACAATATGCCAAAGAATTCAATCATCCATTGTGGTTTGATACCGTTGTACAACAAATAACCCTGATACATGAGAAGACACTGGATCCCGAAACGGGATTACTTTATCATGCCTGGGATGAGAGTAAGCAACAGAAATGGGCGAATCCGGTTACCGGCTGTTCTCCTAACTTCTGGGGCAGGGCTATGGGATGGTACATGATGGCGTTGGTGGATGTACTTGACTATTTACCGGCATCTCATCCCGGACATGATAGTATTGTAAACATCTTGCAACAAACAGCTGATGCCCTGATGAAGGTTAGAGATGATTCATCG
>DASQZP010000131.1:0-4467 GCA_035638655.1 Bacteroidales bacterium | reverse complement strand
TGGGTGCCCACCGTAACAGTCTTCGTATCATATCCCACGTAGGAAAAAACGAGTACTGCCTCCGGACCGGATACATCAATACTGTAATTACCATTTATATCAGTGGTAACTCCGGTAGTTGTGCCCTGGATTATAATATTTACTCCCGGTAACGGATCCCCGGTTGTGGCATCTGTTACCGTTCCGGTAACTGTTTGCTGTTGGGCCTTAGTCGGGGTAATGACTATAACATCATTTTCCATCACCTTGTAAGTAATAGCCCTGTTCCTGAAAAGGTCGTCCAGTACCTGATCGATATTTTCTCCTTTTGCATTCAGGGAAACAAGATTACTGAGATCCTGGTAATTATCGCTGAAGAAAAAACGGTAATTACTCTGTTGTTCGATCATCCTTATTACGTCCCGCACTGATTGGTCTTCCACTGATAAATTGAGTTTGGCACTCTGGGAATAAACAACCGCCGACACGTTAAGGGTTGTAAATAGCGTAAGTAGTAGCGAGATTTTCATAAAACGGATAGTTTTAGCGTAGAGTTTAGGGTAGGGCGTACCAACCCCTTTACAAATTTTTTTCATACATTTGTCATAGTTTAAAGGTTATTAATTAATTAACCAGCTATTCCAGGCCAGTGGATCAGCTGAAAATGACCAAAACGAATCCCAATTCGGATATAATCCGCAATTGGGATTTTTTCTAAGGGAAGTGATGACTTTTTTCCATCTTTTTACGATTTAGTTAGCATTAGTATTGCGTATAGAAAAACTATACAGGTTTATTGCATTTAATTCATCTGTTTCTTATAAGCCGATTTATATTTTTCTTCCAGCTTCCTGTTAAGCGTAATCTTTACATCCCCTTTTTCAATTGCATAAGACATGGGAATAGTCAGGCTCATGATCTTAAAAACCTGTTCAGGCGTTTCATTTTCAATGGTTCCTGAAAACTGATATTTGGTAAGTTCCTTATTCAACAAAGTAATTCTGACATTGAACCTGCGGGATAACAATACCAGCAATTCATCCAGGTTTTCTCCTTTAATAATCCAGCGCTCATCTTTCCAGGATGTTTCAATACCGGGATTGGAAGCCTGGAGTTTAATTTCACCTGCCTTTACAGTCTGCCGGGTTTTATTGATAATTGGTGTGTCATTCCTTTCTTTCTCAGGTATTTTCACATATTCGGCTTCAGTTTCAGTCGTCTTGTAGATACGTGCCTTTTGACCGGGTTTTAAAACGATGCTTTGACTGGCATATTTATGATTATTTTCAATGGTTTCCGGTTTTTTAACCACAACCGATCCCTTCACCAGGATGGTCTCAACCATATTTTCATCAGGATAGGCTTTCACGTTGAATTCAGTTCCCAATGCGGTAATACTTATTTTAGATGCTTCCACAATGAATGGTTTGGCAGGATTGTGGGCAACTTTAAAATAACCTTCACCAGTAAGACTGACTTCCCTGTCTTTTTTACCATAATCAGCCGAATAAGTAAGCTTACTGCCTGCATTTAACCACACTTCAGTACCATCAGGCAACAATACCTTTGATTTAGCGCCCAACGGCACCTCAACCCTGCTAATGGCATTTTTATCCGGCAAGCTGCTGTAGTCAGACAAAATATAATATACCGCGGCTCCTGTAACCAGAGATATTAAAATTACAGCAGCCCATTTCATAAATTCAGTAAATAGTGTGTTTTTAACACGTTGTGTTTTCCGCCCGGTGCCCCGCAAGGCTCTATTCTGCTCAAAAATATGATACTGTACCCGTTGAAAAGCCCGGTTAGCATCATATTTGCTATTTTGTGAAGACAAAGCTGCCGACTTCCATAACCTATTCATTTGTTTAAAATAAGCCTTGTTGGATGCCGAAGCATTGATCCATTCTTTCAGTTCTTCTTTTTCTGTCGAAATAAGTTCTCCCGTAAGAAATGCTAAAATCAGCCTGTCAATATCTTCTTTATAATTTTCTGTACTCATTTAATTTCCCAATTCTTTTTTAATCTGATTAACCGGACAAATCCCAATCAGTTTAATTCTTCTGCAAGGACTTTCCTTCAATAAATAAATATATGCTGGCTTAATTGCCATATATCATATAGACGAATTAAAAATGTATCAGGGTGAATGAAGAGGATTAAATAATGAAAAATAAAAACAGGGAATCTTTTAATATTTCACGCAGTTTGGCAAGTGCTTTTTTAATATTGGTCTTCACACTATTTACCGAGATGTCCATCTCTTCTGCAATCTGTGCATATGAAAGGTCGTTGAAACGGCTTAACTTAAAAGCTTTTTTATACTGTTCAGGAAGCAATTCAATGGCATTTCCGATATTATCTTCCAACTCCTGCGTAATCATGTATGATAACGGATCTTCCCCAAGATCCGCCAATGTGAAAGGCGTCTGCGCTTCACTGATTTTTTGCTTTCCTTCATTCAGATATTTCTGATGACGATAATAATCTATGCAATTATTATGAACGGATCTGATGAGGTAATTCCTCAGCGAAGTTTTTACACTCAGTCTTCTACGGTTGACCCATATCCTGGTGAACACATCACAAACTATTTCCTCCACCAGATGCTGCGAGTGCATATATCCTTCAGCCTCGTAACAAAGCAATGCAAAGTACTCTTTAAAAATACTTTCAAAGGCTTTCCGGTTTCCCTTTTTCAGCTGTTGAATAATTTCTGTTTCGGAAAAGTTCATCAGTTTTAGAATCTGTAGTTAATACAAAAAAAAGAAAAATTCGATAAACTACCTTAAAATAATAAAAATATAAGTTGTCTTTGTAGGAAAACACCAAATACTTCGTTATACACGTCAGAAAAATACTCACTTACACAAGTTAAACTTCTTCTTTCCTGACTTCGTACGCCAAGTCTTTAACGTTTTCTTATCAAAGAATGTCAAATGAATAGTTTTCTTGTTATCACTAAGTAAGATTAATAAATTAAATAATCCTTAAACAATTTTTTCACATTATAATCAGGATGAAAATAGCTGAATCTCCGGGTAATCTCAGTATTTTGAACTTCAATATAAAAAGAGTAATTGGTATTATTTTTTATCTTATAGTCTGCATTTAATATTAATAAGTAAGTCAAACACTATAAAATAATTACAATTTGGTTTTCATTGACATGGAAACTCCGGTTGATTTTCGTTAACTTTGACCTTCGAACCGAAATGATAATTCAAACAGGAAAAGACATGACAGATTTATTGAAGATTTTGGAAGAGAAAAACATCCGATTACCGGAAAACATCACCAGTGTATTGGAAAATTGCAGAAGCCTGACAATTTACAATACCACCAACGAACTGGCTGATGCTGCCACCAACGGGACAGAGAATGTTGAGTTCGAAGTGAAATATGATGTTCCCGGCAAGGGAGAATACACCGAAGCCATTGTACAGCGGGTTAAAAACGGTATCTCGGCAAATTTTACCGAACCCTACATGCGCAGAAGAGACCCGGCTACCATGGCAATTGCTGATAACAAACCAACTGACAAAAAGCGTTTCAAAGACAAATATGGATACGAATTTGCAGGCTTGCAGGAGGAAACTTTCGACTGGCTGAAAAAGCAGGACCTGGCAGCTTTCTTTTATTTTGCCGGACGGATCAACATTGGTTCCCTGGGCATTGCCATTGTTCCGGCCAATGCAGCGTTTTTTGCCATGGGATTGTCCATGCTGCAGGAAATAGTATCCACTGATCAGCTTAAGCAGGACGCTGAAATTAAATCTGTGATCTTTATAGCTCCTGTTTTCAGGCATACACATTTCGACGGCAAACAGGTGGTGGTGCACAACCGCACCGATCAGATTCATGAGTTGTATGCCTATAATCTTTATCCGGGTCCGAGTGCCAAAAAAGGATTGTACGGTGTGCTGCTTACACAGGGTGAAAAAGAAGGCTGGGTGACTACCCATTGTTCTGCTGTGCAGTCTATCAGTCCGTATGACAACATCACCACATTCATGCATGAAGGAGCCAGCGGTGGTGGTAAAAGTGAGATGCACCAGCACATCCTCAGGGAACCGGACGGCCGTGTGAAGCTGGGTACAAATTCTGTAAGTAAAGAAGAAAGATTTATTACCATCCCCCGTTTCTGTTCCTTTAATCCGATTGCCGATGACATGGCTTTCTGCCATCCTTCACTGCAGAAAAAAGATGGCAAACTCCGGATCATTGATGCTGAGAATGCATGGTTCGTTCGTGTAGACAGCGTGAAGGAATACGGAGACGATCCATTTTTGGAAAAAACAACGATCAACCCTGGCAAACCATTGCTTTTTCTTAATATCGATACCAAGCCGGAATCAACGGCACTCATCTGGAACCATGTGATGGATGAACCGGGCAAGCGCTGTCCTAATCCCAGGGTTGTACTGCCCCGTGAAATCGTACCCAATATTATAGATCGACCCGTATCGGTTGATATCAGAAGTTTTG
>DASQZP010000130.1:0-2171 GCA_035638655.1 Bacteroidales bacterium | reverse complement strand
CGCCCTTGGGCCCGATTTATGGTCAAATGTGGCAGGTTGGGCTTATCATTTCTGGAACGGTGCCGCTTTCGGAATCATTTTCAGTTTGCTCTTTGGAAGAACTAAACTGATATGGTCGGTCCTCTATGCAATTCTGATTGCCACAGGTTTCATGTTAAGTCCTGTCCCGAGAGCTTTGGGTATCGGATTGTTTGGCTTTCAGTTTAAAAACGGCTATCAGTTTATGTTGACCGTAATTTTGGCTCACATTGCTTTCGGAAGTATTCTTGGGATGGTAATACGAAAGTTGAATTCAGGACAGCCTGATATCTTTACCAGAATAAGGCATGCCTTTAACAGGTAACAGGAAATGTCCACATTTGAGAAAACTCCGGTAGGTGAATCACGGATGAAAAAAGTGGAAAAACCGAAAACAGGATTTAAAAATAAAAGTGTTAATTTGCCTCAGTATATCTAAAAAAACCCGACAATCAATGCATAGCGAGACTATTATCCTTTCCGAATGGGTTGAATTATATACTGGTGATCTTTATTCCTGGGCCCTTTATAAAATATCGGACGCCGAACAGGCAAAGGATCTTGTTCAGGATACATTTCTTGCTGCAGCAGAAAAAATAGAAGATTTTAAAGCGGACAGTTCACCTAAAACCTGGCTGTTAGCGATCCTGAATCATAAAATTATCGATATTTATCGAAAGAAGGTTAAACAACCCATTCATTTCGACAGTAAGGCTTATCCGGATTACTTTGATGAAAATGGCAGTTGGCTGACCGGTAAAAGACCAAAGGACTGGCACGAAGATGAGCAGCACCTGCTCGATGATGAGGAATTTCAGTACGTTTTGAAAAATTGTCTTGATGCTCTGCCGGAAAAATGGAATCTTTGTGTAAAGCTGAAATATCTGACAGGGAAAAGTGGCGATGAAATTTGTCATGAACTGGAAATTACTCCGTCCAATTTCTGGCAGATCCTGCACAGAGCAAAACTCCGGTTAAGGGACTGTATTGAAGTAAACTGGTACAAAGATTAGAGGTAACATGAAAAAAATAATGAACATATTTTTTCTGTCCTGTCTGAAAGCAACTGAGCTGATGGAAAAAAAACTGCATTTTCGACTGAACCGGCTTGAAAGAATTCAATTAGGAATGCACAAAATGATGTGTGATGCCTGTCCCCGATATGAGGATCAGACAGAAATTATTGAGAAAGGCGTTGCTTCAGCCCAAAGAGAGGAACTTACTGATTCAGAGCTTGAGCAATTAAAGACTTTAATCTCAAAGAAGCTTGAAAATCTGAAAAAATAGTTCAGTATTGTAACCAGAAAATAACAATGTATCTTTTCGGCAAATACCGAGGTGCCACTTTTAGCAAACAGATAATCGTGGCTTGCCCCGAAGGAAAAGATTTATGGCTGTTGCTCCTATTATGCAAACGTCTTCCCCCTTGCAATATAAGGCATTAGCCGAAGGAGCAGGTCGTCAGCTTGATGTAGATACGATTGATTCGCTTTGGAAGCCATAAATAAAAAATCCGCTTTTCACATAATATTGCTGAAGATCCCTTGAGATAC
The DNA here is from genome assembly GCA_035638655.1 of Bacteroidales bacterium. Taxonomy (GTDB): domain Bacteria; phylum Bacteroidota; class Bacteroidia; order Bacteroidales; family DASQZP01; genus DASQZP01. The sequence continues at coordinate 600 of DASQZP010000130.1, read as the reverse complement.
CATTCTTTTCGAGTCATGATGCGAAAAGTACGGTTCCGGGAACATGATTGGACAGTAGACTCATTAATTTTTTATCCGAATTGGTAGTCATGCTACCAATTTTAGAATATACCTAATGAAAATCATATTCCAACAGATCATTTAATACAGGCGAAATTGTTTTTAAATCACATGGATTTCTAAGAACGGGAAGTATTTTAAAAAAGGCCATCTCATAAATGAGATGGCCTTTTTATTTCGATATAGAATGAAATCTATTTCTTAACAGCTTTAAATCGTCCTAATATTCGATTTTCATCACTGATAATTATCAGATACAATCCAACCGGAACATTTTCGACGGATATTGTTTCGTTATAATTCTGAGCTTCAGTTATACTTATCAATTGTCCATGTGTATTATAAAGCAGAATTCTGTTTCCGGGATACAAACCGCTGATATTCAGCAAGCCGGTTGTCGGATTCGGATATAATACAAAGTTTGACACCTCTGCATCTCTTGCTGATGAACTACCCAGCAAGATATCGTAATAAACTTCGAGTACACCATCACCTGATGTCACTTTTACTTTATCACCTGTAGATAAGTTGCCAGAAGTT
>DASQZP010000129.1:0-2197 GCA_035638655.1 Bacteroidales bacterium | reverse complement strand
ATGTTTTGCTTATATTATTTTGGATAACCTGCTATTATTGTATAGATTATAAAATATTCTATTTCAAAATATGATCAAATAGAGGATTTTAAAATCCATACAGAAATTTCTTTTATTTAGACATAACAAATTAAGTCGAATTTTTTCTGCTCTGTGGAGAGAATAGCAAAATATTTAATTACAATTTATAGTTATTGATCTGGATACTTTTTTTCCTATAAATAAATAGGTTGATTGATTATTTAAAGTTTTCATAACTTTAAGATTATAAATAGATTCACAGTTTAAAAATAAAAACTCATTAATTGTACTTTTTAAATCCTTATACTCCGTACTTAGTGGTTTTATTTCCTGCAATTCCATATTCTGTTGTTCTTTAGTGACTTCTGAAAAATTATAAGTTGATGGGGTTACATTACTAATATCATTTTTTTTGAACCTAAATGTTAGTTCGTGTAATTTATTGTTTAATCCCGTTTTTCTTAAAAATTGTTTTAATTCAAAATATTTTTTAATTGCAATGCCGATAAAAGTTGATCTGAATGAAGTCTTGTCAAAATATAAATGGTATTCAAAATCGTATTTTTTACTCATCCAATGGGTTTTATAATCAAAATAACCTTTGGAAAAATCAAAATACTGAATTCTGTTTTCAAAGCACCAAGATGTAAGGTTAGCGAGGGCGATTTTCCCCGGATTGAATTTTGAGTAATCATTGTCAAAAACTGTAATGGCATCAAACAGAATATTTTCAGACAAATAATTAAGTGTAACTGCAATTGGATTAGAGCCTTCATAAACCACGAATAAGGACGCTGATTTTTCAAGTATCATTGGGAAGGCAACTTCATAATAAAATGCCCATTCTTCAGGGTTTATATTGTTGTTTGTTGTTTTTTTACAGGCAAAACGTTTTTCCAATAATATCTTGAAGCAAACAAAAATAAAATCATATTCTTTTTTTGAAATATTACCGAAATACATTTTATATGTTATGTTAAAGCACAATTCTAAACGTTTTTGGTATTTTTTTAGTTTTCTGTTCGTGTTTTTACTAAAATTACTTTCTAAGTAATCGTTATGATCTTTGTATTTATGAAGCTCGATTAAATAACCTGGATATTGTTTTATTTTATGTAAAATTACATTTTCAGGTGTATTGCTTATATCTACATTAACATATGCCGGCACATCGTAAATGAGCAGAACTGAATTTTTAAATTCCTTATTTTTTTGTTTAGATAAAGTATATGATACTCCTTTGGTAAGATTTCTCCCAGTATTAATAAAAACTGGTAAAATACCAGGCTTGAAAAAATTTAAACCACCGATGAAGTTAAAATTGTAAGCAGGTAGGTTTTGACAAAAATGTTTTAACCATTTTGATGTAAACAGATACGAAGTAAATGGATTTTTTATTATTTCCATCTCCAATTATTTCTAAAATCTATACTTCGGAAAAAATAAAGTATTAGTATTTATTCTTTTTTCAACCAATTCGTCGTACGCTTTGTGATTAACGATAAGCTTCCATAAATTAAAATCTTTAAAATCTTTAGAGAAAAGTGATTTAAAATGAAATAAAGAACTGTTGTACTTACCACCTACGCCGCCACCCAGATTAAAGTACCTCATCCCTCTTTTTGATGCTATTATCCGCATTTCATCTATTAATATCTTGGTAGGGCTTAAATGCAAGAATTCAAATTTAGTACCCGATAAATGATACTGAACAATATTGTTTGTGGTTACGAAAAGACATCCAGCTATTGTAACACTGGATTTTTTATCTTGTGCCATTAAAATTTCGGCATTAAAATGGTTACTTGCTAATATTTTTTTAAAATAGTTTTCACTAAAAAAATAACAATTTTTTGCTCCAACCCGGCTCATATTCTCATAATATATATCAATAAAATCTTTTAGGTCTTCAGTTGTACTAGCTTTTTTAATAATGCAGTTTCGTCTTGATTGGTTGATTTGAGTTTTTAGTCTGTTCTGATAGTTTTGTTTTTGAACTGTTATGTCTAAATTCAAATTAATATTCACAACTTTGCCTTGATTTACTATATCACCAAAATATTTTAAAATTTCCAGTTGATTTTTAATATATGGATTAAGTCTGGAAAACACAGAAATTATATTATTTTTCTGAAAATAAGTTAATAATATTTTAGCAAATAATTTATTGTTGAAC
>DASQZP010000128.1:0-2150 GCA_035638655.1 Bacteroidales bacterium | reverse complement strand
TCTCCTTCTGGTGTGTATTTGCAATGCGTACGCGTTTCGTTGAGCCTCTATTCCGGCTCTATTATTAACGAAAACCTGTCAGGAAAACCATACCAGACAGGTTCCTGTACAATAATCATTTGGTTCCATTCGCCGCATGATAAATATCCGGTTCCAATTGAAACATTGCAGATAGATTGTCCGGAGACGCACGGCCGTGCGTCTTTACAAGCCCCGGGCTTTGGTATCTCAGCCCTTCAGGCTGGCTGCAAACCGCCGTTTCAAACTATTATTGAATATCTTGCTTTTGCTGTATCGAGTGCGATTGGGAACACGGGCTTTAATCCGCTCTTCTTCCGGCAGGTGCAGCACATGCTGACATTCTTCTGAACAGCATCCCTCGTGTTTTTCCCGGCAGGCATCACATTGAATAAAAAGTAAATGACAATCATCATTGGCACAATTGGTATGCGTATCACAGGGAACTCCACACTGGTGACAATGACTGATAATCTCCTTTCCTATCCGCTCTCCGAGCCGTTCATCAAAAACGAAGTTCTTGCCCAGAAATTTGGGTGCCAGTCCGTGCTGCTTAACCTGGCGTGCATATTCAATAATACCTCCCTGCAGCTGATTCACATCCGAAAATCCTCTTTCCCGCAGATAGGCACTGGCCTTTTCACAACGTATCCCACCGGTGCAGTACAACAGCAGCTTTTTATCCTTCTCAGCAGCCAGGTCTTTACTTACTTTGCTGATGGCCTCTTCGAAAGTATCCGATTCCGGCAGGTAAGCTGCCTGGAAATGCCCAATCTCCGACTCATAATGATTGCGCATATCCACCACCAGTGTATCCGGTTGTCCTATCAGTTCATGGAATTCCAGCGCTGACAGGTGGTTTCCCACGTTGGTTACATCATAATCGCCGGCTGGTAACCCGTCCGCCACAATCTTTTCCCTCACCTTGATGGTAAGCTTGTAGAATGACCTGCCATCATCCTCGATCGCCTCATTGAAATGCACTCCGGAAAGTGCTTCGATACTGTCGATCACCTCTCTTAATTGTAAATAATGGTCCTCTGGCACACTCATCTGGGCATTGATACCCTCAGCAGCCACATAAATGCGTCCAAAACTATTCAGCGCGAATAGCTTTTCATACAACATATTTCTGAAAGATACCGGATCTTCCAGGATCACATACCGGTAAAATGAGAGGGTTTTCCTGCGGAAAGGCTCATGTATTAGTTGTTGTTTTAATTGTTGTTTGTTTATTTTATTATGAAGGATCATGTTTGTATATTTTCGGATGTTTTTATCCGTAAAATTACAAAAAAGATTTTCAACTTTGAAAAATGCTCCCTCTGGCGCAAGTATCTACTTGTGCCCTTTTATATCCCCTCTAACGCAAGTATCCACTTATGCCTGTTTACACTAGAAGGTCCAAGCAGATGATCCGATGGGTATTGGATGAACCAGTTGGTGGTTATATCTTGGGTCCAGGCAGATGCTTGAACCAGTTGGTGGTTATTTACCACTGTCCCTGGCGCAAGTATCTACTTGTGCCGTTAACTATTAGTTCCACCGCTACCGCACGATTGTAGCGTGTGGTTATATATGATTTTCGGTTCCATCCGCCGCATAACCAACACCCGGTTTGAAAATAAACATTACGGATGCGGCGGGAGACGGGATGGCCATAATACCCGGGGTTTCGCCCCGGGCTTTGGTATCTCAGCCTTTCAGGCTTATGGCATTCCATTTACATAATTGCCTTTCGGTTAAGTAATATACCACAAAATCATAAAGAAAAAATTTTACATCCTCCTAACCCGTTTCAATGAAATACACCCTGCGTAGCAGGTTATTCGTGCTATTCGTGTTATCCGATAGCTATCGGATCGTGGTTAAAGAAAAGGCCCGCAGGGCAACGCCTCAGGCGCACCGCTACCGCACGATTGTATCGTGTGGTTATATATGATTTTCGTTTCCAACCGCGCATAACCAACACCCGGTTTCAAAATAAACATTACGGATGCGGCGGGAGACGGGATGGCCATAATACCCTTTTTACAGTGGCCTTTGAGCGTTTTGTTTGATTTTTAAAGGGGTGACTGTAGCCAGGGCTTGTGGAGCAGCACTGTTTGAAGGACAGGACAATTATGATATAA
>DASQZP010000127.1:0-4931 GCA_035638655.1 Bacteroidales bacterium | reverse complement strand
AGAAATAATAAAAAAGAAAAGTATGCTATATATTAACCTGTTCATATGATATTTTAAATTGTGCTTTTATGTAAAATTAAGAAATAATAACAGACACATCTTAATTCAATTACATAATTAAATTATTTAAAAGACAAAAAGGAAATATGGAAACCTTGATAAAATTTCTATGGAATGTGCATAAATTTATGTGCCTGCAGGGAAATTTGCCATTCCGGATGCTGTTTTACATATTCAACAAGGGGATCAATTATTTCCTTGTACCGGCTCCATTCTGGCTGTAAGTATAATTTGCAGTTGCTACCAACCTTGTCACGATTTATTTCAGCCCATTCGAAATCAGCTTCTTTCTGAACAATCATTTTCAGCTCATTAGCCTTAGAATAAATCTCAGGCACAGGGGGCAGGTTTTTTTTGGGAGAAAGACAAATCCAGTCCCAGGAGCCAGACAATGGATAAGCTCCGGAAGTTTCAAGAAAGGTTTCTATATTGTTCTTTTTCAATTCTTCGCAAAGAATATCAAGGTTGTAGGACAATGGTTCACCTCCAGTCACCACTACTGCTTTTGCAGGGAAAGGAACAGCATTATCAACTATTTTAAAGGTATCTGTAAGCGGATGGAGTTCAGCCTGCCATGAAAATTTGGTATCGCACCAACTGCAACCCACATCGCAGCCACCGATACGAATAAAATAGGCAGCTTTTCCTGTATGATAACCTTCTCCCTGAAGTGTATAAAATTCTTCAACAAGTGGCAATTGAGTCCCGTCCGGGGCATACTTTTCTGATAAACGGCTCACAATAAAATATTTGTTATACATCTGTCCGCTTAGTTTAATAAACCGGACGTGCAAAAGTAATCAATTTCAACATTACACCTGAAAATATTTGAAGAAGCAGGGTTATGATCAGTATTCGACGCTATACAGGGCTGGTTCCCTGGTATTTTCTTCCGCTGATAACCAGATACTGCCAGGATCATGAAATACTACGCCTTCGGTTTGCGCCCCTATCATCGAAGGAAAAGTAAGGTGTTCAACTGGATGAGAGAATAATTCATTCTTGTTTTTAATGTTAAATAACCAAATAAAAGGAACCTGTTTTGCGTAGCCGCAAAGAACCAGCAGAGAAAGAGTATCATTAAAATCTGCTCCGGTAACAAGTCCCTGAACATCAAATCTGCCGAGCAATCGTGCAGTTTGATTTCCTGGCAATTTAGAAAGGGAATAAGCTGCTGTTTGGTGATTTCTCCAGTCCTTGGTAAAAACGATAAGTGAGTCACCAGAAGCAATCATGGCTTCACAATCAAAAGGTGTATCAAATAAACTGAAGGTAAAAGATTTCTGATCAGGAAAGTGAAAACGGATAAATTCAGCTGTTGCAGTTGAGTAAACTGTATCATCAGGGACAAGAGCAAGGGGTACTTTATAAATACACAGATCTCTGCGGTTTCCAAGATTGTTGCCGAAATCACCAATATAAATATACTGGCTGTCGACTGCGATATCTTCCCAGTCTCTGTTCACAGCGTTGATAATTCTGAGTGTTCTTTTGATCCTTCCGGCATGCGGATCAACAGCATACAGTTCAGGTTCTCCCCCACTGTCGTTGAAAGTCCAGAGATCATTCCCAAAACTGATCAGTCCGGAAGTTTCCTTTATCTTATGCGGGAGGTTTTTCACCAATGTGTGGGATACGCCAATATCATGTGTTGTCTTACCGGGGATTCCAAAGAAAAAATCAAAACCAAACGCCAACAGGTACGGAATGAATATGATAACGACAAAAATCAGACTCCTTCTTACATATTTCATTGCTGAAAACTAATCCTCCTTAAAACGATAAACATTCATCAGTTTTTCAAATATTGCTGTATTTTCATAGATCCCTGAGAATTTCTCAGCCCCGGGGCCATACGCAAAAACAGGAACCATAACTGCTGTATGTCCTTCAGTACTGAATTTACCTTCGACCTGGTGACTGCGAATATTGCCTTTTTCAAGTGTCAGGCCTCCGGTTTCATGATCAGCAGTGACAATTACGAGGGTATGTTTGTTCATTTTTGCAAATTCAAGTGCTTTCCCAATGGCTTTGTCAAAATCAAGCACCTCTGATACAACATAATCAAGATCATTTGCATGTCCTCCCCAGTCTATCTGAGATCCTTCCACCATAAGAAAAAAACCACGTTGGTTATTGGAAAGAAGCTGTAAAGCTGTACTGGTTGCAAGAGGTAACATTTCACTCCTGCCCTCCAGTACAGAAATGTTATGTTCGTCTGCAGTAAGGCCGGCCAGTTTTCCGGATTTTGTTTTAGTAATTTCATCCAGGTTATAAACAACCTTATAACCTTTTTGACGCAGTGCAACAGTCAGGTCCTGCCCATCTTCGCGCTGTGAAAAATATTGCCGTCCGCCTCCGATAAACACATCAACCCCGCTATTCAGCAAATCTTCAGCAATAGCTTCCTGATTGTCTCTGGAAGCCTGATGTGCAACAAATGCAGCAGGAGTGGCATGCGTAATTGAACTGGTAGAAACAAGACCAGTTGCTAAACCATGGGCTTCGGCAATTTCCAAAATTGTCGTGAGTACTTGCTGATTTGTATCTACGCCTATCGCTCCGTTATAAGTCTTGTGTCCTGTTGCCAGCGCTGTTCCACCGGCTCCTGAATCAGTTACATAATTATCTGCTGAATATGATTTGTGAAATCCTACTACGGGAAATTTCTCCAGATTAAGTGTATCACTGCTGGAGGTCATGGCTGCATAAACTTGTGCCACACCCATTCCATCACCAATCATCAGAATAATATTATCAACAACAGGTTTCTCTCTTTCTTCTGCAATAACTTTGGTTTCTGTGCTTCCTGAACAGGAATACATTATAATTATTAAACTAAGCAGAAAAAAATTGATTATCAATGATTTATTTTGCATGTCGGACACCTTTATGTCACAATATAATTTAATTAGTGTCTGTCCATAATGTCCGATAACTGCGTTATTGCAAAAATTTTAATTCCTCATAAGCATTAGGCGCCTGGGCGACAACTTTTACCAATATGTTGTTCAAATTATGCATCGGCTACTTCCCCGTAGGGTTCCAATTGCCAATTGCCCATTCAAATAGTATACTGCGGATTAAAATTTTTGCACGCTCCCGTTTAGAACGGGACAGGCTTTGATCTCGAACATTTTGATCCAGACACTTGACTTTATTGACAAACTTTAATTAACATTTTTTAACATAAACAAAGTAAGAAATTTTTTTGCAATAATTTCAAATTCAAATACTAATTTTAGGTTAAAAAATAGCTACTTGCTTTGTGAAGTTGTTTATTATTGATATTTTTAAAATCACAAATGTATTACTTTTATGAGAATTGAATTATTCGATGCAAACGGTCTCAACTTCGTTGAGCTGAATACCACGGGGGACAACGAAAACTATGTCAAATGCAACCAGGAATCAAAATTTGTTGATGGAGATGTATTCAATCTGTTTGCAAAATGTTTTGAAAACAGCAACAAGCTATATGAGTATTTTGGAGCTACACGCTACAATTCGAGAAAAATAATACCCCTCAGAAATGAATTGCTTACAAATCTGGAACAACTCAATAAAATAAAAACTATTGATGATTTTCTTGATTTTGCAGGCCATATATTTTTAGGTAATAATTTTTTACTGGAGCTCGAAAAAATGGATAAGGCCTGGGAAAAAAATTGGGATACCTATTTGATGAAACTTATTGAGATGAACAAAGAGATGATCGAAATTGTAGATAAATGCATTGAAAATGAGCGCATATTATGGGTTATTGGTTATTAAACAGTGTCTGTCCATAATGTCCGATAGCTGCGTTATTGCAAAATAAATACAATGGTACCTGCCAGAATTCCCCCGATATTGCAATATAAATCCACCGGATTAAATGACCTTCCCGGAATCAGCAATTGATGAAATTCGTCACTGATTGCCAGCACTATAAGTAACATCAGCATCACAAGCAGATAATTTTTACTATCCCTGTATTTTACTGATCTCCAGACATGCAGTAATATGGTTAGCAAACCATAAGCACCTGCATGAAAAATATAATCCAGTCGGAAATTATGTTCTCCAATATCAATATGCTGTGTTGGGATGTTTGGTATACTCGACAGAATGAGCAATACTAGCAACCAAATCCAGAAAAAATATCCTGATATATTTTGATATTTCTCAATGTATTTTTTAATATCGGCTTTCATATAGCACAAGACAGAATAATCATCTCAAAGAAATGCATTTTTTTCGTCATTTGGTCAATTCCCAAGCCAGATTAATAAAAATATTTAAAATTGAAACATAATTCTTCCGATATTTATGATCGTTAGTCATTTTTAATGATACAAAAAAATCAATATTCAGCAATTTTTCAAGGATTTTAAACACCATCGCATCTTTATATCCTTGAAAAATGTTTTTAAAATTCCAGGTTATGAAAAACATTTACCATACTTTCAAAATATCAATTATTACTGCCTTATTTTTTTCTTTTTTGCCTGAATTGTCAGCACAATCCAAGCCCGTTATTGGAACAATTCCAGGAGAAACTGTTTTAGAAGGCAGCAGTTTTAATACAATAAACCTAAATAACTTTGTCTCTGATGCCGACCAGCCAGTTAGTGAGCTATCATGGATTACATACGGCAATGTTAATCTGAATGTTAGCATTGATGCTTCCAATACAGCTTCAATTTTTCCTGTTGATGTAAACTGGAACGGAACAGAAGCAATCAATTTTGTAGTAACTGGCAATGACAGTCTGTCTGATACTGCCACTGCCTCTTTTACTGTTACACCGGTGAACGACCCGCCGGTAATCAACAGTCAGAACCCGGTTGCCACTGACGAAGACACACCTGTGACCCTCACCCTGACTG
>DASQZP010000126.1:0-3306 GCA_035638655.1 Bacteroidales bacterium | reverse complement strand
GAATATATGAGCGGATCTACATAGTCAAAGCGTCCTGGCTTATAAGTTTTCTTTTAGCTACAAATCGTGTAAATAATTGGGAAGGTAATGTCCCCTAAGTTTGGGTAAAAATTGACAAGGACGCTGGATTGGGGATGACCCTGTGTGCCACCCGATGGTTCGAGTAATTCCACAAGGGCTGGCCGGTTAAAGATCTGGGATGGTAGCTCCCGCGAGCTACAGCTTTTGCGCATCAGCAGAAGATAAGCCCGCAAAGGGGTTTGGATGCCAGCAGATCTGCCGGCCGAAGCTTTACTCAGGTATGATAATCCGACCTCGATCACCGAAACCGGTTGCCAGTTATAGGTTGAAAGAAGTAGCATCGAAGAAAAGATTAAAAAATATTACTGGGTGAGGACTATCCCCTTGACATTTTCCTTTTTAAAGGGGTTAGGTGTAAAATTGTTTTCCAATCTATTTAAGGTAGTATTGAATATTTTGATCAAATCCAGTTTGTCTAATAAGGTGTTCGCTTATTTTATCAACCATAAACTGGTAGATAACAACATGTTTGCCATAATCTCTTAGTTCAAAATAATTCCTTAACTCAGAGTTACTTTTATCATTTTCTTTATTATTGGGTTCTATTTTTTTAATTGCTTCTCTAAGGGAAAGACCATTATGGATCAATTCATTTCTAAGATCGATTAAGAATGAGCAATCGTATAAAGACTCGAAATTTAAATTTTTCTTTAAGCTATTTTTATTAAGGGTAGAAGATTTATCAATTATCTCGAAGACGTTAAAAAGGCTTATTGAACAAATTTCTAAGTGAACATCGGAATTTAATCCATTTTCAAAGTAGTAAAGTGCATTTTGAAATTTAGTTAATTCTTTATTTGGTAACTCTTTCTGTAAAGCTACTATCTTATTTAATAGAATTGATAAATTTTCAGATGATATAAATTTATGTGTATCATTTTTCAAATTTTGATTAGAGACATTCAGAGTTAACTTTTCTGAAGTTAATGCCTCTTTGAAAGAGGGAAATCTACCTTGTCCAAGACAGTAAGTTGTCCTAAAAATTGAACTAAAAAAGTCTAATTCTTTTTTGTTTAGTGATTTATTGACATAACAAATTGAATGTCCAGATTTATCAGCTTGAATATTCGATATATAGTCCTCAACCTTAATTTCAAAGTCTGACTCTATCCAACAATTCTGGAAATGTATTTCAGTTTTATTTTTAAAGTCTCTTGATGGTTCAAATTCTAACTCAAGACGTGAATGTTTAAGCCTAAATATAATTTCTTGAGGCTCATAACTTTGAGAAAATTCAAATTCTCGCAGTAATCTGCCATACAATTTGTTTTCTACATCATCGTCATAAATTTTTCCAAGGATTAAACCATCAATTTCTTCAGAAAATACTTTCCCATTCACAGTTTCTGCTTTGAAATTGTGAATTTTAATATTACCAGTAATCAGAATTAATTTATGTACATCTTGTAGGGGAAATTTAGGTATACACTGGATAATGCCATTTTCTAAATCTATATTGATTAAGGAATCAATTTCTTCTGATTGGACTTTTAAAAAACCACTTCCTCTTAGAAACATCTTAATGACTTTGATCTTTTACACCTAACCTATATTTAGTTGTACCAAATTTATTATAGTAACTGGATGGATAACGGCCTTGCGCATAAGCTGCAGGCGCCGACATGTCGAAATTATTTACAAATGAAAGGTTAACTAATAAATAGCAGGCGGGCAAGAACAGGCGAGGCCTGTCAGCTTAATGCGCTGGTTAGCTTTACGTTAAACTGGTGAATACAATCTCCTTTGAAAAACTCACATTATATAATGCTAATTAGGCTTATGCTGGTAACAATAGTGCCCACTCTTAATTATTCGAGAACATCTTTCACCATCTTTCTTTGTCCCTTTGCAAACTCTATTAATATTTTGAGGATTGATCAAAGATAAATAGAAGAATGGACAAATAGGATTTCTATAATGTCGAGAAGCCATTAATATGATACTTGGTAATCCTAACTCAATAGTCTTAAAATCACTTGGATTTATATCGACATTTAAGATATCCTCAGCCAATACTCCAAGATCATTGAAATCTTCAGGAAAACTAATAGAGACTAGAGCAGTACCTGTTTCGGAGTTTACATTCCCTTTTAATATGAAACTTTCAGAATTTTTTTCAGGTAACCACAGTTGAAGTTCAAGATCAGAAAAAGCTTGATTCCATTCTGCTATTTGATCTTCATATAATTGTTTTTCTTCAATTACAAAAAGCCAAAATAGTAGCAATGGTATTAATGTAGATAAATAGAGAAATCTATCATGATCAACTTCTTCAGAATATTCCCTTTCTACTAAATCAAAATATGAATCTGATGATATTGGGTAAAATCGCTTGGCAGAAGTAGTAAATTTAAGTCGTTCTAATAAATTATCTATCCAAGTACTAATGCTTTTTTTCATATTAAGCTGATGAAATAATAGAAGCACCAATCCAATATCGATAGCATGTTCATAGTATACAGGGTTTAAACAGCCTGGATTTGAGTTTATTAGCTTTATTATTTTCTGAGCTATATCGACAGCACCCAATCGATAACTTTCATCTTTAAAAAAGTGAGCAAAATTAAGATTCAGTAACCCTACTGTTGCGATTATTCCTAGTACTTCAAAACAAACTATTGGATAATCAAATTTGGTTTGATCATGTTGGAATAAACCGCCTTTTACTTCAAAAGAGGGCTCAATTTTTTCAATGAGACTTCCTGAAATTTCATTGTAAGTAGATAATATTTTGCTGAATTCGGCTACTGTTCCTTTTCTTTTCAAAAGGTCATTTTCGAGTAACCAACTGTATAGCTTCAATATTAAACCTTCACTACATTTGTATACCGACAATAAATTGTCCTCACTAAGCCCCCAACTATGGATGATATTAATGCTAAGATTAAGTAATCTTATCCGTTTTCTTCTTTCCTCATCTCCCTTAGAGTCCTTCGATACAGGCATAATTGACGAATTTAAAATTGTATCAACAAAACGGAAATAATCTCTTAAGTCATAATTACTGTCATCTATCAAGGCTAAAGTTTTCCTAATTAGATTCTGGCAATCTTCTGGAAATAAGAATTCATTTAGAAAGTATTCTGAACTTGCTACATTTTGGTGGACACCCAGTTAAGCCATAGATTGTCAGCTGCAATTTATGACAACTAACTATTATGAGTAAAAGACAAACCTACAGCAAAGAATATAAACTGGATGTCATTCAGCAAAGTTACCAACGGG
>DASQZP010000125.1:0-2128 GCA_035638655.1 Bacteroidales bacterium | reverse complement strand
AACTAACAAAAAAGAAAAAAATCTACATGTATAACGAAACTTCTGAATCTTCAAGTGTAAATGAACCGCTCGGCCTATTTCCTGATGATGTAGGCATTAAACCTTTTTTGAAATGGGCTGGGGGGAAAACACAATTACTTTCGGAGCTTTCTGAATTTATCCCGTTAGACTTCAACAAGTATATAGAGCCCTTTATTGGCGGGGGTGCATTTTACTTTTTTCTTAATCCAAGAGAAGCTGTAATTGCCGATTTAAATGAAGAATTAATTATAACCTATAAGGCAGTTCAAAATAACGTAGATGAGGTCATCGAAATACTCAAAGATTATGAACATGAAGAATCTTTTTATTATGAAATAAGAGCTCTTAAACCCAAAAACCTGTCTTTGACTGAAAGAGCTGCACGTCTAATCTATTTGAATAAAACTTGTTTTAACGGCTTATACCGTGTGAATAAAAAAGGTGAGTTTAATGTGCCTTACGGTAAAGGGAATGGAGAATTTTTAAATGAAGAAACTTTGAGAGATGCTCATGAATTTCTCGAAGGAACAGAAATTGTGCATGCAGATTATTTAGCCGTACTTAAAAAATATGCGGAAGAAGGTGATTTCATATTTCTCGACCCACCTTATTATCCTGTTGGAAAATATTCAGACTTTAAAAGGTATACGAAAGAGTTCTTCTATCATGAAGATCATGTAAACTTAAAAAATGAATTTGATAGGCTTGTTGATCTGGGGTGCAATGTAATTTTAACAAATTCCGATCATCCGGTAATACTTGATTTATACAAAGACTATGAAATTCAAACAGTCGAAACGAGACGAATGATTAGTAGTAATCCAAAAACAAGAACTGGAAAAGATATAATCGTAATTGGAACTCCTGAATAATGCAATTAACGTTTGAAAAGCTATCTAATCAGTTCGAATATTTCCCTGGTACACGTTACATGGGAAGTAAAAATAAGATTATTGCTGAAATTTGGGATGTACTCCAAAAATATGATTTCGAAAGTTTCTTCGATGCATTTGCCGGTAGTAATGTTGTTGGTTATTTCATGAAATGTCAGGGCAAACAAGTTTTCACAAATGATTTCATGTCCATTAGCTACATCAAATCCAAAGCAGTAATTGAAAACTCTGAAGTCCAACTTACTGATGAAGATGTTGCTTTTCTTTTGGAAAATGAGAATAGTAGCAATTATATAGCTGAAACATTCAAGGGCCTATATTTTAAAGACGATGACAATCAGTTTTTAGATAAAATAAGAGAGAACATTACTTATTTAGAAGGTGAGTATAAAAAAGCTATTGCTTTGTCTGCCTTGGTGAGGGCTTGTATGAAAAAAAGACCTCGGGGAATTTTTACATACACCGGTTTTAGATACGATGATGGCAGAAGAGATATAAAATTAAGTCTTAAAGATCATTTTCTCGAAAATGTTCAGCTTTTTAATAAGGCCGTTTTTGAAAATGGAGAGGAATGCAAAGCATACAATTCAATAACACAGGATCTAAATGTACAAGCTGATTTAGTCTATTTCGATCCTCCTTATTTTACCCCAAACTCTGACAATGATTACGTCAGAAGATATCACTTCGTCGAAGGCTTGGTAAAAAGATGGGAGGACTTAGAAATACAAGAACACACTAAAACAAAAAAATTCAAAAGTTACACCTCCCCCTTCTCCAAAAAGGAAGAAGCCTATCAAGCATTTGAAAACTTAATAAGTCATTACAGCGATTCTATAATTGCCATTTCCTATTCTTCAAACTCATACCCTACTAAAGAAGAAATGATCGAAATACTTGAAAAACATAAAAATCGGGTAGAAACTCATGAAATAGATCACTTATATTCATTCGGCAACCAAAACCACAAAGCTGGCAATGGTGCTAATAGAGTTAAAGAATATTTATTCTTGGGAAGCTAAGATTATATAAAATGCCGAATGTCTGGAACATAGGGAATACAACAGTTAGAAATCCTAAACGAATTGAAAATGCTTTAAAAGTATTTTTGGAAGAAGGTTTTTCAGGTAATGCCAAGGGGTCAGAAATTGAAGCTCGATTACATGCAAAGTTAAAAGATAGAGAAGTATTAGAATTTGACGGAGAGCCTTCTG
>DASQZP010000124.1:0-3001 GCA_035638655.1 Bacteroidales bacterium | reverse complement strand
CAATGATTTTCGTAAGAATAATCCACGTTTTCAGGGCAGTCACTGGGAAAACAACCAGAAACTTGCACGCGAGCTAAAGGATTTTGCACAACAAAAAGACTGCACACCGGCGCAGCTTTCACTGGCCTGGGTAATGGCGCAGGGAGATAACATCATCCCGATCCCCGGCACCAAAAAGCGCAAATACCTGGAAGACAATGCCGGCACTGTTAATGTGGAGTTAACACCGGAAGATCTAAAGTATATAGATGAACTACTGAAAAAATACCCGGATACCGGTCCGCGCTATCCCGAAGAGATGATGAAAATGATTAGGAAGTAAAAAAATTGAATATCATTTATAATCAACTCTTAAGATTAATAAGAAAGCTTTCAAAAAAAGATATGAAAAAACGAAACCATATTCTTCAGTCTGAACTTGCTTCAGAAAATCTAAATAAGTCTCTTCAGAAATTAATCATGAAGGCCCCAACATGGTCAGATGAAGAATATAACAACTATAATGAGGCCAGAGGACACATAAATAAATCCAGAATTGCATAATCTTATATTCGTCATTCAAGCCATGTATTAAATAATTTCAAATGTTTGTTTATGTCTGAATTAACCGGTCCGAAGGCTTTCGGACAAACAATACTGATCACGGGCTCAACCGATGGACTTGGTAAGCTGGTTGCCACACACCTTGCTCAGACAGGAGCAACAATTTTGTTGCACGGAAGAAATCCGGAGAAAGGAAAAAAAGTGTTACAGGAGATCCGGGATAAAACCAACAACCCACACCTGGAATATTTCAACGCTGATTTTGCTTCCCTGGCAGAAGTAAGTGAACTGGCAGATAAAGTCACCTCAACCTACGATCAGTTGGATATACTCATCAATAATGCCGGAATTGGCGGTGGTCCGAAAGCCAATCAGCAACGCGATTTGAGTGCTGACGGCCATGAACTGCGATTTGCAGTGAATTACCTGGCCTCTTACCTGCTGACAAAAAAATCACTGCCCTCCATTAACCGCGATAGTGGCAGGATTATTAATGTGGCGTCTGTAGGACAGGAAACGATTGACTTTGATGATGTGATGCTTGAAAAAAATTACGATGCTTTTCATGCCTACCGGCAGAGTAAACTGGCCATGATCATGTTCACCTTCGACCTGGCGGAGGAATTAAAGGATACAGGAATTACGGTCAACACCCTCCACCCGGCCACGCTTATGAATACCAATATGGTGAGGGATTTTTTTGGCCGTACCATGAGCACGGTAGAAGAAGGAGCCGATGCACTGGAATATCTGGCTGTTTCGCCGGAACTGTCTGATACTACAGGAGTATATTTCAATCAAATAAAACCGTACAGGGCACTTGGACAGGCTTATGACAAAGAGGCAAGGGACAAATTAAAAGCTTTATCAGAAGAATTAACAGGAAGATTTACGTAAGTATGAAAGAGCAGCGAGCGCAGTTTTTCCCAAATTGCTGCTGTGCTTGTGTACAAAAGATGCTATGCTTTTTTAAAATGCAGCGCAGCTTTTTCCAAAAACTCCATTTATACCTCCAGCTCAATACCCACCGGACAATGGTCTGATCCCATCACCTGGTCGAGGATGAAAGCATCCTTCACATGCTCCGTGAAACGGTAACTTACCAGGAAATAATCGATACGCCAGCCCACATTCCTTTCGCGGGCTTTAAAGCGCTGACTCCAGTATGAATACTGTACTTTATCAGGATAAAAATGCCGGAAAGTATCCACGAGACGGGCAGAGAGGAAATTTTTAAACCCGTCAATCTCCACCTGGGTGTAGCCTGCCGATTTGTTATAGTTGGATTTTGGGTTTGCCAGATCAATTGGCTCATGGGCAACATTCAGATCCCCCGTAAATACCAGCGGTTTTTTCTCATCCAGCGATTGCAGGTATTCCAGCAGGTCCCTGTCCCATGTTTCCCGGTATTCAAGTCGTTTCAACCCCTGTCCCGAATTAGGAACATACACATTCACCAGGTAAAAATCCTCATACTCAAGGGTGATTACACGCCCTTCCTGATCGTGTTCCTTTTTTCCCATGTCATAGGTGTGGCTCAGTGGTTTTTGTCTGGTATAGATGGCTGTGCCCGCATACCCTTTCTTCTCAGCTGAATTGGAATAAACATAAAAGCTGTCAATCTCAGCAGCGATAGACTTCATCACATCGTCATCGGCTTTAATTTCCTGAATGCATAAGATATCCGGTTCCATCTCCCGAACCTTTTCTTCAAATCCTTTTTTTATCGCTGCACGGATGCCATTTACATTCCATGATAATATTTTCATCATTGTTCCCTTTAAACAGTTAAGGGAACTAAGATAAACATTTTTTTATTTCGGTACGGATTACTCGCACCCGCAATTCCGTCGCGCAATGCTGCTCGTGATCCTTGTTCCGATTTTTTCAAATCTTTGATTTGTGAGAAAATCGAGAATCCTCGAAATTGTAATCTCAACCAGGCTGAGGCAATTTCGGGACCCACTCCGGGCCCTCGCACAACCAAAGGCAAGGATTCGGTTGTTGATTCGGTAGTAATTCGATTGATTGTTCAGTTGTTTGTCCGAAAGCCTTCGGACCGGTAGTAATTCAATTGATTGTCCGAAAGCTTTCGGACCAGTTGTTCCAGAGGTTTCAATGGTTTCAAATTGTTTCAGTTTTCACGCCCTTACTATAATGGATAAACGTTTAAAGTCACGTAGTGACGACATTATGGTAGAAAGATTATTATTAACATGCATAGCAGCTCCTTAGGTGCGACATTATTCTCCCTCTGGTGCGCCTGCCTGTACTGGCGTTTCGTCAGGCAGGCATTTATAATGCGTGACCCTCATCTTTGGTTCTCACCTGGACTCCAGTTTGTTTATTCGGTTGTTTATTCGGTTGTTTATTCAGTTGTCAATTCGGTTGTTTATTGGATTATTTATAATATAGATGGTTCATCCGATAGCCATCAGATCATCCGCCTGGACCCCTT
>DASQZP010000123.1:0-2104 GCA_035638655.1 Bacteroidales bacterium | reverse complement strand
GGGGTGCCGCTGAAAATAAAATATGCGACCCAAGTGAAAACGAATCCGCCGGTATTTAAGTTTTTTATGAATAAACCGGAAGAATTACCTGCAAATTATCGGCGTTATATCGAGAATAAAATCAGAGATGAATACGGGTTTACGGGTGTACCGCTGACTCTCGTGTTCAGAGAGAAATAATTGATTTTAGTTTTGACGAGAAAGAATGAATCAGTTATTTTTATTTCGATATTACGTTGAGCAATAATCTATTTAATATAACTTATGGCCAGACCTAAGAATCTAGAACAACCGCGTGCCAATGCGCTCAATGAAAAGTTTGATCGTGAGCGTTCGTTTTCTTTTCTCGAGAATCTGTATCTGCCGGAAATTTTCAAAGCGCTCTGGTATACGCTAAAACAGATCTTTCAGCCTACGGTAACCCTGCGATACCCCGAAGAGAAATGGGATCCTCCCGCTATCTTTCGCGGGCGACCGGTGCTTGTAGAAGACAACGGCAAAGAACGCTGCGTGGCTTGTGGATTATGTGCTCGCGCCTGTCCGCCTCTGGCTATCAGCATGCAGGCTAACGAAGATTCCGACGATCCTAAAGAGCGGTATCCCGATTTCTTTGAAATTAACATGCTGCGCTGCATCTACTGCGGATACTGTGAGGAAGTGTGTCCGGAAGAGGCTATTGTTATGAGTAAAGATTACGATATCGTTTTTGAATCCAGGGAAGAGGCCATATATGACAAGCAACGCCTGCTGGTTCCCAAAGAAGACTTGAAAGAACGACTTGACTTCCTCCGCGAATATAAAAACCGCCAGTTTGGCCAATTCTGGGATTTTCAGGAAGAAAACAACATTCACTCGGTCCGAGATCGTGATCGTGAATTTAATTCAGGACTCTCACTTGTCGAAATGCTTGAACAGCAAAAGCATAATGACAATGTAGAAGCTGAATCTGATTGGGTGAGATAAGCAAAAGATGGCAGACCGCGAAATTACTCAGGAAGAACTGGATCAGTTGGTGGAAGATGCGTCTTATCTGCAGGATGAGGCCGAGGCTATGCAGTATGTTATTGACGATGTGCCTTACGATGAAAGCCCGCCCGAAGGTCGGTCAATTGCAGAAATGCTATTGATGATTGATCATGCACAGCTCTCGTATTATCGTCCCATTTTAGAACAGACGGTGGACAATCCTCGGCCCACGCATTTGGAAAACTTCACTCATTACCGGGAGAATTTCGAGCCGGACGAGGAGAAGATGAAAGATATTCAGAAGATTTTACGGAAGATCGCCAAACACCGTGCGGGCATGGTTAATGCTATTAAAAATATTCCATTAATTGATTGGGAAGCATATGTCTATCGCGATGATCAACAAATTTTATTGTACGATTTTATTCGCGAAATGATTCAATTTGAACGCGGTATGCTTAAAGACATTGCCGATCAGGTGATGGTCCATAAACAAGAAAAACAGCGCCAGCGCAAGATTGAACAGCGACGTTCGCAACGCGAAAATCAACAACCAACCGAAAACTCCTAATTATTCTCGGTTATGCCTTGGGCAACATTCGTACTTCTTATTGCCAGCACTTATGTTGCCCTCAAACTGTTGACGCTAACCAAAAAACGGGAACGACTTAAGTTTCTCGGCTTAACCATAGCAGCGGGAATTTTCTGGCTGATGCAGCTAAATCATTTTCTGGATGTATTGATTGAAGGAAGCAGTTTCAGCCCGATTGCCAATTTTATCATGGAGTGGGGGCATATTGCCTGTCTAGCCTTTATCTTGAGCTCTCTGGCCGTCTTTATCAGGGAATCAAAGCCGGTATTTGCCCAATTCCCGTTGTTATACACGGGGTTACCGCTTCTGATTGTCTTATCCTATCTATTGGTTAAAGATACCTATGCCTTAAAAACGTGGCTGATTTCTATTTACCAAGGAGGTGCAATTCTGGTTGCACTATTAATGTATTTCGTATACACCTACCGAAAAAACGAATACGGAATTATCCTATCTGGAGTAGTAATCTTTCTTTTTAGCTATATGCTTTTTTGGTATGTCCCCGGCATACAGCAATCGTATGGTTGGATCTGGAAATTATTGGTG
>DASQZP010000122.1:0-6005 GCA_035638655.1 Bacteroidales bacterium | reverse complement strand
CAAATACATGTTTTAAATTAATTCACTTAGGTATGATATAAGATAAAAAATTTTACTCATCAAATTCGATGAAATTAAAAGGGATGTTTACAAATGTTTTAAAATAGACTCCCTGGTCATACATATCATCGTCTCCTTCTTCGTAATACCAGTTTACAATCATGTTTGTGTCTTTCAGGAATATTTCATCCAGTAATTTCAATACATCCAGTAAAGCTTTGGATGAACCGGTATCACTATATTCAATACGGATATTGATTTGTGTATTTGAGGCAGGATTTGCACCATATTCAGTAATCCAGTTCATAACCGGAGTATAAAACTTCCCGGGATCCTCTGCAATTGAGCGGCCATAGATCTGAATTACTCCATCTTTGAGGCTGATATACGGAGTCTTGTCGGTCTTTTCAATAGTTAAAGGTTTCATGATGCAAGTTGTGGTTTTAGTATATTTTACAATATTTTATCAGGCTTAAATTTGAACGTTTTCTCTGTTGTGATAAGTTTCATATAATCATAATTCATTTAATAAGTAACAGGTATAGATTGTGAAGTTGTTTCGGGATAACTATTCTTTTATAAGGAATAAATATATAAAATATTCTGATACAACCGAAAAACAGGATCACTTCATTTGTTTATTTAGTATTTGTGGAAATGCAAAAAGCCCGGAGAATTATTTATACTCCGGGCTTTTTCAACAATTTACTAAAACAAAAGTTGTTTTCAGAAAATTCTTCAAGCCTGATAATCTTCAAGATTTTCCATCAGCTTTTTCCTTGTGAAGAAGATCCTGCTTTTAACTGTACCAATTTTCAGGTTAAGTTTTTCAGCTATTTCTTTGTATTTATATCCCTGATGATGCATTCTGAAAGGAACTTTAAATTCATCATCCAGCTGTTCAATTTCCTTGTTTATTTCGTCATAGGCATATTTTGAATCAGGTGAACTAAAGCCGGATTCCTGCACATTATTCAGAAAATACAAATCCTTGGTATTGTCCATTGTTGTATTCTGTCGCATGGCTTTTCTGTAGTTGTTTATGAATGTGTTTTTCATAATAGTGAAAGTCCATGCTTTCAGATTGGTGTAATGAACAAATTTGTCTCTGTAAGAGAGAGCCTTTAAATAGGTTTCCTGCAAAAGGTCTTTGGCTTCTTCGCGATCGGAAGTTAAACTTAATGCAAATCTTTCAAGGTTATCTTCCAAATCAATTAATTGGTGATTAAATTCAATTGCTGTCATGGTCATTAAGTTTTATTTGGTTATTGTTTAACAAAAGTAATCAATATCTAAACACAAATCAAGACCCGAATATCTTAAAATATGTTAAAATATAGAACGTTCTAAATAGTAGTGGTTTTAAAATAGCTTGTAAAACAGGTGAATAACACAAAAAAAGCCTTAGGTTCTAAATAACATTATAAATAAAAATTATTTTAATGATATTTATATGTTTAACCTGAAAAACTCAAATATTAAACATTAAAGCGCGCTAAATATCTGATAATCATAAACATTATTTAAAATAGATTTAAATAAGAATAGGTTTTTATGTATCAGAACATTTAATATTACTTTAAAGATAAAAAAAATCCTGACTATAAACAAGTATTAAGAGCTTTTAATGTTAAATAATGTTAAGTGACAGGTATCAAAGATAAAATCTACTAAAGAGTTCATAATCAACACGTACATTATTTTAATGTTTGTGATTCAGGCATGTTGAGGGAGGTTAAGAATACTGGTTTTTTAATCTTTTTTAACCGGTTTTTGGGAGTAAGCTGGCAATAAAATCTTTTTATCTAATTGGTGGGTCCGGATACAAAAAAAATTATGAAATCGCTGATGGGTATAACAGGATTCCTATCATAAAACAATTTATAAACCCGGTAATTTTTGGTTACCGATTAGTTTATTTTGTTGCTAATTCTTTCAAATTCTTCAAAGAAATGAGAAGGAGTGCTAATTTTGATTATATTTTCCGGAAGTGATACTTCGATCTCTTTTAACTGCAGGCCTGTTGCAAATATAATTAAATCAGTGAATGAGGCTGAAAGATTCGCGAGGTACGCAATCAATTCTTTTCCTGTTAACGCTGATGTAAAAGAGGTGAGGAGATAATCAGAAGGCTTTATTTCGTTGATCTCAATGAGATCATGAAAAGGTACTGATTGACCAAGGTATATAACCTGGTGGCCGCTCTTTTTAAGCATGAAACTGTAAAAAAGTAAACCAAGCTCATGTAATTCTCCTTCAGGAAGGAATAAAATAAATTTTTTAGACGCCGATGAGTCTGAAGAAATTTGTCCGTCAATTGCCGAGACAAGTTTCTGTCTTATAAGATTTGACATGAAATGTTCCTGTGCCGGATTTATAGTGCCGGTCACCCAGAGAATGCCAATCTTTTCAAAGAGTGGATAAACAAGTTTAATTATAGTCTCCTCGAAACCAATTCGTATAATAGATTTTGAAAGAATTTTCTCGAATTTATTTTCATCCAGCTCAATCATGGCAATCACCAGGTTTTCTACCTGACTGATGAAGTCACACCCCTCGTTTGTGATTTCCCTGATACGCTCATGAATCTCATCATTATCAAGCTGCGCTATCTTGGAAATCCTGTAGCCATGCCTGTGAAGTATGGAAATATTCAATAATTTTTTAAGTTCATTATCAGAATAATAACGAATATTCGTGGAGGTTCTGCGAGGTTGTATCAACTGATACCGTTTTTCCCAGATTCTGATGGTGTGAGCTTTGATTCCGGATAATTTTTCCAGGTCTCTTATCGAATAATTTGCCATTTGTTATTAAACATGAATTGTATAAATTACTATACTTAACAATACCTGTGTTAAAAATGTTTAAACCCTCTGTCTTTTCAGGCTTTGAATGATCTTTAAGCAGGGGGGTTAACCGGCATTGTTATTCTTTTTCCTGATAATTGAAAATCCATCTCTGACTGGAAAAATTACTTTTTCAATCCTGTTGTCTTTCGCAATACGATTGTTAAATTCTATTATTCCTTTTGTTGAAAGATCATTGGGCTGAGGTGCTTTTAGTACTTTACCATCCCAAAGCACATTATCCGCAATGATCAGCCCTCCTGTTTTAACCTTGTCGAATACCAGATCATAGTATTGGCTGTATTCCGATTTTTCGCCGTCAAGAAAGACTAAATCAAAAGTTTCATCCATTTCGGGGATAATTTTTAGGGCATTTCCTGAATGCAGTATAATAGATTTTTCCAGTCCGGCTTTTTTAAAAAATGCTGAAGAAAAGTCCGCCAGCTCATCATTGATGTCAATGGTATGCAGCTTGCCTCCCGGCTTCAGCCCACGGGCAAGGCAAATAGCGGAATATCCTGTATATGTACCCACTTCAAGGATTGTTTCCGGTTGTAAAATCTTGCTGAAAAGAGTCAGTATTTTTCCTTGCAGATGCCCTGAAAGCATCCTTGGGTGAAGCATTTTTAGGTGGGTTTCCCTGTTTAGCTCTGAAAGTACAGAGTCTTCCTGATCGATATGACTGGTTAAGTATTCTTCAAGCTCAGGTGAAAATTCAAACATTGTTTTTTTGTAATATTCAGTTAGTAGTTTATTTTGAAACTAAACAAACACCAGTTTAGAAAGTTCCCCGGGATCCAATATTTCATTGGCTACTTCCTGCAGATGAAATGCAGTGATATCTTCAATTTTTTGGCTTATTTCGTCAAGTCCCTCAACTTTGTTGTAAACCAGCATGCTTTTAGCCATTGACAGCATCAGGCTTTCTTTGTTCTCTGCACCAAT
Source organism: Bacteroidales bacterium (assembly GCA_035638655.1). GTDB lineage: Bacteria > Bacteroidota > Bacteroidia > Bacteroidales > DASQZP01 > DASQZP01. The sequence continues at coordinate 2,211 of DASQZP010000122.1, read as the reverse complement.
TGCCAGTTGTCCCAGTAATTGCTTTTTAGCTTTACTAAGCTGTAAAGTTCCCAGTTTGGTTTCGCGCATCTTTTTAAATTCGCGGTGCGCCAGCGCAATACTTTTATTAAGATGTTGTTTGTCTGTGCCGAAATATACACAAAAAATACCGGAATCAATATAAGGGTTATAATTTGCTTCCACATTATAGGTGTATCCGTTTTTTTCTCTTAGTGAAAGATTAAGGCGGGAATTCATTCCCGGCCCCCCCAGGATATTATTCAGAAGGTGAAGACTTAGTCTGCGTTCATCTCTCAGATCATAGGCAATATTACCGATGATGCAGTGAGCCTGATTGTTGTCATGCTCCACTGTTTTTTTTTCAGGTTTGTAGTATGCAGGTGCGAAAGAAATCCGTTCCTTGCTCCTTGGGTTTTCCGGGACTGGCCCGAAATATTTTTCGAATATTTTAATGACTTTGGTAAATGGCAAACTACTTACAACGGCTACAACCATTTCATCAGTGTTATAGTTCGCTGCCATAAATTTTTCTATATCATCGCGTTTAAATGAGCGGATTGATTCTGGTTTGCCCAGAATGGGGCGGGCAAGCGGCGATGAACCGTAAACCATCTCCTCAAAGTCATCAAATATTTGTTCTGATGGAGTATCCAGGTAGGAATTTATTTCGTCAATTATTACTTCTTTCTCCTTCTCAATCTCCCGTTCAGGGAAGGTTGAATGAAACATGATGTCGCTGATCAGTTCCATGGTACGGTCAAATTCACTATAAAGAAAAGAGGCATGAATACAGGTTTCTTCCTTGGTAGTGTAAGCATTTAATTCACCGCCAACATCTTCCAGCCGGCTAATAATGTGGTAGGCTTTTCGCTTTTTTGTGCCTTTAAATACAGCATGTTCAATGAAATGTGCCATGCCTGCTTCATCAGGGGATTCATCCCTGGAGCCGGTATTAACCATAAAACCGCAGTGAGCAATCATCGATTCATGATACTGGTGAGCCAGCCGGATGCCATTGGGCAATGTATGTGTTTGATAATTCATGTTGAAGTTTATTGTGGTGCAAAATTAACAAATCCTTTGTGATTCATCATGCATAATCGGGATTGGTTATTTTGTCTGTTTTGGTTTTGCTATAACGTAGTTATCGGACATTATGGACAGACACTATTTATTTCATCCGGGGGCTGTTAAATGTATCATCATGCCATTTTGATGGATTGTTGATGATATATTTCTTTATTCGTTTATATTCATCATTGTTACGTATAATGTGGTCGTGATAATCCGGTTGGAAAAAATGATTGTTTTTGTTGTATTTTGGAATGGCCAGGTGATGTTCATCGATAAAATCATCAATTTTTGAATTAACCGCCGATTTAAAACCACCAACAAATGATGAAATTGATTGGGGTTTACGGACGAATGGGGATTGTTGTGAGGATTTATCATTTGGATTTATCCGGGATTTTTGGTTTGACGAATGGTTTTTTGATGATTGTAGAGACGCACGGCCGTGCGTCTCTACGTGTGACCCGTCGGTCCCGTGTGACCCGTCGGTCCCGTATGACCCGTCGGTCCCGTATGACCCGTCGGTCTCGTGTGACCCATGCATGCCTTTCGAACCATCCGTCCCGTTTGTATCGTCTAAATTGTATAAACCATGTATATTTTGATTTATAATAATAATTGCATGCAAATGATTGGGCATTATAATATATTCATCAAAAAATAATTCATTTCGTATTTCAAATGATTTTAACCATTCATCGTTGATTATTTTGCCAAAATCGGATAATATTATTTCATTATTTTCAATCCGTCCCAGGTTACATTCCCGGTGCTGGGTAACCAGGGTAATATAATAAAAACCATTGCCAGAATAATCCCATAAGGGCATTCGATTCGTTTTAACGTGATATTTATTTTGAAATTTCTCCATAGAAATGGGATCTGCTATTTAATCCTGAATTTCAGAAAAAATATTAAAGTATGCAAGAAGGCAGGAGGAGTTTATAATGAGATAAATAAAAAAAGCCGAAATTTCTTCCGGCTTTTTAAGGTTGTGGTGCCACCTGGAATTGCCCCGAAAGCCTTCGGGGTAGGGACGCATTATGCTTGCAAATATCTCTCCTTCAGTCTGTTTATGATATTTGGATAAATTTTGAGATTTTCAATATATCTTCGGCTTTTCATCCTCTTAATATGTTT
>DASQZP010000121.1:0-10289 GCA_035638655.1 Bacteroidales bacterium | reverse complement strand
GGAGGACTTGAGCATACTGTCGAATTGCCCGATATTGGAACTGTTTACAGCTTTAATGGTAGCAAGGACAGTCCTGTTGCATTCTATTCCTTCACGTCTTATACCTTTCCGCAAGCTATTTATAGATACAATATGAAGGATAATACATCTGAGGTCTATTTCAAACCAGATGTTGATTTTGATCCTTCAAAATATGAAACTGAACTGGTATTTTACACAAGTAAAGACAGTACGCGTGTGCCTATGTATATAGTACATAAAAAAGGTATTAAAATGGATGGGACAAATCCAACCCTGCTTTATGGTTATGGAGGATTTAATGTCACCTACATGCCCGACTTCAGAGTTTCACGTCTGGTTTGGCTTGAAAATGGAGGTATTTATGCCAATGCCCATATACGTGGGGGCGGTGAGTACGGTGAAGAATGGCATCAAGCTGGTACTAAGCTTCATAAACAGAATGTATTTGATGATTTTATTGCTGCTGCTGAATATTTGATCGACAGGAAATATACTTCAAGTAAAAAACTTGCTGTTCAGGGAGGGTCAAACGGTGGATTGCTAATCGGAGCCGTCATAAACCAGCGTCCGGATCTTTTCGCTGTCGCATTGCCCGCAGTTGGTGTCATGGATATGTTGCGATTCCATAAATTTACAATTGGTGGTGCATGGGTAAGTGACTATGGCTCAAGTGATGATTCGGTGCAGTTTGAATATATTTATAAATATTCACCTTTACATAATATCAGTGCTGAAAAGAATTATCCTGCCATACTTGTAACCACTGCCGATCATGACGACCGTGTGGTTCCTGCCCATTCATTTAAGTACATTGCTACACTTCAGGAAAAATATAAGGGTTCGAATCCGGTTTTGATCAGAATTGAAACAGATGCAGGGCATAGTGCCGGTAAACCTACGTCAAAGCAGATTGAGGAGGTTACAGATTTAATGGCATTTACCTTCTATAATATGGGTATTACTCCTGATTATTAGTATTCAGCATTAATATTAAAAAAACAGTCCGGGATCTCGCCGGACTGTTTTTTTTTACGCTGTTTAAAAGCCAAAGGGAATTGTCTAATCTGATTTTTGTTGTTTTCTTTGTATCTTTAATTGAATAGCATAGTCAAGAGTGTAGTAATCCATGATAAATTATAATTATATTGCCATAGAAGGAAACATAGGTGCAGGCAAAACTACCCTGGCCCGAAAAATAGCTGAGGATTATAATGCACACCTGATCCTTGAACAGTTTGAAGAAAATCCTTTCCTTCCCAAATTTTATGAAGAACCGGAAAAATATGCTTTTCAGGTTGAGCTTACATTTTTAGCTGACCGGTATCATCAGCTGCATAATCAACTTACCAGGAAAGATCTTTTCAAAACATTCACCGTAGCAGATTACTATTTTATGAAGTCATTGACTTTTGCAAGAACTACACTTGGACAGGATGAATTTAACCTCTTCAGAAAGATCTTTGACATCATTAATAACATGGTGATAAAACCGGATTTATATGTTTACCTCCATATGAATATTGATAACCTCATGAGGAATATTAAAATGAGGGGGCGTTCATATGAACAATCAATTGAAAGAAAATATCTGCAGCAGTTACAGGATGGATATTTTGATTTTTTTAAAAAACAACCGGATTTCAAATTTTTGCTGATTGATATCAATAATATTGACTTTGTCAGCAATCCTGAACATTATAATCGTTTAAAAAATGTAATATTTGAGGTTGAGTATAAAACAGGCATTAATCATTGTGTATTATAACATCCCATTTACTATATATGTGGAATAAATTTCACACCTTTTTAGAACAATAATCAAAACATTTAGTTTTTTTATATATATTTATGTGCTGTAACTTGCAATTATACAGGTAGCTAAGTTTTCAGTAATGAAAAATTGATAATTTCGGTGCAATGATGGCATCATTTTGTTTAATTGAGTGATAAAAATGAATGAAAGTATAGGAGAGAAGACAGATAGATACCTGAAAAGTTTAAAAGACGGTATTGTTCTGTCTTATCGTATTAGAAATACAGGTGAACAGTACATCTCCAACTTTTATTTTAGCAAAAACATTATTAAGTTTGTGTTTTAATATTAATATATTTGTGCAACTAAAAATTGGATTGTAAAACAAATAACCAGGTAATTATGAAAAAAATTAAACTTAGACATCTCGCATCTTTATTAATGGCTGCGCTGGTATTAAGCAGTTGTGGTGGCTTAAACAAGATGAAAGAAGACGCCACTACCATTAATTATAGTGTAACTCCCCAGGTTCTCGTTGATAAAGGTGGAGAAGTAGAGATAACTCTAAAAGCTCAGTTCCCTGAGAAGTATTTTAACAAAAAAGCTATTGTTACTGCAACTCCTGTATTGAAATATGCCAATGGAGAAACTGAATTTGAACCTACCGCTCTTCAGGGAGAAAGCGTTGAGGCTAACAATAAGGTTATTAGTTATGCAGATGGCGGTAGCTACACTTATACCGGAAAAGTACCTTTTACCAAAGATATGATGAAATCTGAACTGGTTGTTCGCATGTCAGGTGCTATTGGAGACAATACTGTTGATTTTGGTGAGGTAAAAGTTGCTGATGGTGTGATAGCCACGGAAACACTTGTTGAAAATGATCCCAAAGTAATCCTTGAGGCTGACAAGTATCAGCGTATCACTCCTGAGTCATACCAGGCTGATATTCAATATGTGATCAACCGTTCTTATGTGAGGCCCAAAGAAACAAGGAAAGAATCTATTCAGGAATTGCAGGATTACATCAAGAAGGCAAGTGAAAATGAAAGACTGGATCTGAAAGGGATGAAGATATCTGCTTATGCTTCTCCCGATGGACCATATGATTTCAATAAAGAACTATCTGAAGATCGTCAGGCTTCAGCTAAAAAATATGTTGAAAGACAACTTAAGAAAGATAAAGTTCAAAAGGCTGATCAGGATGATTTCCTTTCTCTGATGTCTACAGCAGAAGACTGGGAAGGTTTTAAAGAGTTGATGGAAAAATCTAATATTCCTGATAAAGAACTCGTACTTCGTGTTCTCTCTATGTATTCTGATCCTGCAGTTCGTGAGAAAGAGATTAAGAATATCTCAGCCGCATACAAGGAGATTGCTGAAAAAATTCTTCCTCCGCTGAGACGTTCCAAACTTGTTGCTGAAGTTGATAAGATCGGACTTTCTGATGATGAGATTATGTCTCTGGTTGGTTCAAATCCTGATTCTTTGACAGTTGAACAGATGCTTTATGCTGCTACTCTTACCAATGACATGAACAAAAAGCTCAGCATCTATCAGAAAACAGCTGAACAGTATCCAACATGTTACCGTGCTCAAAATAACATTGGTTATGTGAATATGAAACTTGGTAATGTGGATGAGGCAAAAACTGCTTTTGAAGCTGCTCAGAAATTAAATAATACTGATGTTGTTAAAAATAACCTCGGTGCTGTTGCTTTAAAACAGGGTGATACAGCCAAAGCTGAAGGATTATTTACCCAGGCAATGGGTGCGGGTGATGTAGTTAATTATAACCTCGGTATCGTTAATATTATGAAGGGTAACTATGAAGCTGCAGTTAATTATTTTGGTAATGCTTGTGAATTTGATGCAGCGCTTGCTAAAGTATTGAACGGCCAAAATGACGCAGCTGTTACCACTCTGAACTGTGTTAAAAACGATGATGCTATGGTTTATTACCTGAAAGCTGTAATTGGAGCAAGAACTGATAATACAGATATGCTTTTCAATAACCTCAGAACTGCTGTAGGTAAGGATGCATCTCTGAAAGATTATGCTCAAAAAGATATGGAATTCGGAAAATACTTCGAAAACGATACCTTTACATCTATCGTTCAGTAATAAAGATTTCAAACCCGAATATCGCTAAAATAAAAAAGAGCGGGAATTAATTCCCGCTCTTTTTTATTTTGTCTGATAAGCTTTGCTTATTCTTATATGTCTATAATTTATTTAAGAACCGGCTGTATCTTGTTGAAAAAGTCCCAAAGTACAATTCCGGCACTTACAGCTATATTGAATGAATGTTTGGTTCCAAACTGAGGTATTTCAATACAAAAATCACTCGCATCAACCACCTCCTGCCTGACACCCTTTACTTCATTTCCAAATACCAGTGCATATTTTGCCCGGGGTTGACATTCAAACTTATTCAGCATAACACTCCCGGTTGCCTGCTCAATGCTCACAATCTTGTAGTCCCGGGCTTTAAGCTTTTCAATAGCCTGCATTGTATTTTCATGGTATTCCCAATAAACTGAGTCTGTTGCACCAAGCGCTGTCTTATGAATTTCCTTGTGAGGCGGTGTGGCAGTTATTCCACAAAGCATGATGCCTCTTATCAGGAAGGCATCGCCGGTGCGGAATACTGAGCCAATATTATTCAGACTACGTATGTTATCCAGCACGATAACCAGGGGCAATTTTCCTGCATCCTTGAATTCTTCAACTGTTTTACGATTCAGTTCTTCATTTTTCAGTTTTCTCATGACGCTTCTATATTAATCTTTTATATGTCGTAATAAGTGAAAAAAAATAAATAAATTAGTGCTTCTAAAAAAATAAACATCTTAAAATATAAAAAAGAATGAACATACACGAGTATCAGGGGAAGTCTATTTTAAAACAGTTTGGAGTTTCAGTACCATTTGGAATAGTTATTAATTCACCTGAAGCGGCTGTTGATGCAGCAAGGGATATACAAAAGACGGTCGGGTCAGAAAGCTGGGCTGTAAAAGCGCAAATTCATGCGGGGGGTCGTGGTAAAGGTGGTGGCGTGAAAATAGCCAAATCACTCGATGAAGTAAAGCAATTTACAAAAGATATTCTGGGTATGACCCTGGTTACTCATCAAACCGGACCGGAAGGCAAGGTTGTGCATAAAGTATTGATAGAACAAAGCATTTATTATCCGGGTGAGAGTGAAGTTCAGGAGTTTTATATGAGTGTGTTACTAAACAGGGCAACCGGTAAGAACATTATCATGTATTCAACAGAAGGAGGTATGGATATAGAAACTGTTGCCGCTCAGACTCCGCATCTCATTTTTCGTGAAGAGATTAATCCTGGTGTGGGTATCCAGCCTTTTCAGGCACGCCGCGTTGCTTTCAACCTGGGCTTAAAGGGAAAAGCATTTAAGGAAATGGTGAAATTTGTGCTGGCTCTCTACCAGGCCTATGAAAGAAGTGATGCCTCTTTGTTTGAAATTAATCCTGTTTTTAAAACTTCTGACGATCTTGTTCTTGCTGCTGACTGTAAAGTAAATCTTGATGACAATGCTTTATACCGGCATAAGGATTATGCTGAAATGCGTGATTTGACAGAAGAAGATCCTGCTGAGGTGGAAGCAGCTAAAAATGACCTTAATTTTGTTAAACTCGACGGAAATGTTGGTTGTATGGTAAATGGTGCGGGACTGGCTATGGCTACAATGGATATTATTAAATTATCAGGTGGTGAACCCGCGAACTTTCTTGACGTAGGGGGTACAGCCAATGCTGAAACTGTTGAGGCCGGATTTAGAATTATCCTCAAAGATGAAAATGTAAAAGCAATCCTGATTAATATCTTCGGGGGTATTGTAAGATGCGACCGGGTTGCCCAGGGGGTAGTTGAAGCTTACAAATCTATCGGAGATATCAGAGTGCCGGTTATTGTCAGGCTTCAGGGGACCAACGCGGAAGAAGCAAAAAAGCTAATCGATGATTCCGGTTTAAAAGTATATTCAACCATCACATTGCAACAAGCTGCCGACAAGGTAAAAGAACTTGTTGGGTAAAAAAGAAGAAAAAACACTTGCATAAATTAGAAAGGGGCTCCGCAAGCCCCTTCTTTTAAATTCTTTTTCTTCTTACCGGCATTGACATACATCTTGCTCCTCCACCTCCGCGGGAGAGTTCAGACCCTTCTATTGTGATTACGTATTTTGAGTAATCTTTAACATTCACCTTCCCTTTTATCAGGTCGTTGGCTTTAAGTATTTCAAACCCGTCTTTATTTAACTCTTCAATAGTATATACATTCCTGCCATAACCAATTACCTTTCCCGGTCCTACAGCAAAAAAGTTAGCCCCGCTGTGCCATTGTTCTCTTTCCTGTGTAACAATGTCTTTTCTGCCTCCGCAGATAAGTGTCTTGACCTCCATTCCGAGTTCCTGCAGAATCTCAGGGATCGATTTGACACTGTTTATACTTTTAACTTCACCATTGTCTATCTCAATATGAACTGTCTGATATTTATTGGGAGTTAAGATAAGTGGTTCGTAAACCATACATGTATTTGTATCCAGAAATGTGAAAACCATATCAAGATGTATGAATGATTCCGGCGAATCTGGTAATTCCTGTATTATGACATGCTTACGGTTTTTATCTTTTTTAAGTCTGCTGAGAATAAAATCTATTCCTTGTGTTGTTGTGCGATCGCCCAGGCCAACCAGCAAAATGTCTTCTCTTGCAATAAGTACATCACCTCCTTCCAGTGTGATACCTGGCTCGCTTTCCGGGTATTGAAGCGGATTTAGTGTTTCGGCTTCGAATAAACGGTGGTGTCTGAAGATAGCTTCCATAATCATCGATTCTCTTTCTCTTACCTTATTTGCCATCTTGCTGATAATAATCTTATTATTCATAGAAATGGAAGCATCCCGGGTGAAGAAAAAGTTATGCAAAGGGCGTAATGCATAGTGCTCTTTGCTCATATAGTTTGTAAGCGTCTTTCTCTTATGAGGAACTCCTTCAATTAACTGTCTGCCCAATTCTTCAGGAGTTAATGCTGTTAATTCTTCACTGATCTTAAGAGCTTCTTCATTGGCGCAAATCTTTTTTACCAGTTCTTCACGCGTGAAATCATTTCTGAGAATTTCAGTAAGCAGGTCTTGTACTTCAAAAGTGGGAGAGATCAGTTTTAATACGCTTTTGAACTGGGAATATTCGCGTTGTGAAACAGATAAGTTCAATATATCACTATATAAAGCACGCTGTGCATTTGATGGGGTCATGTTCTCAACCTCTGCACCGGGAGTATGTATAATTACTCCTTCCAGTTCACCTACCTCGGATGCTACATCTATTGGAAGTTGTTTGTTCATGTTCCTTACTTTAATATTTTATCATTGTTTAATATATTGTAGTAGTAAATTCTATCTTTTCTACATTACAAGATGCAAATTTACAATTACTCTTTCATTTTTTTACCTGCACAGAGATATATCATGAAGATTCTTTTATGTTTAGAAAAATATGCCCGGGATTCCAGGTTTATGAAGCCTTCCGTAATACTGATTCAGGCTCAGTTTTATTCTTAGTATACAGATTGTTAAATACCAAAATTCCGCTTTACGGATACAGTACTGAAATAATAACCGGTACCAGTGTGGTAAGCACAATACCGTTAAAAAGTGAAAATGCAGCATATTCTTTACCAGCAAATTTCACAATCACCGGCAGGGTTGTATCCATGGAAGTGGCACCGGCCGAGGCCATTGGCGCAAAAGCACCAAAATACCTGACCATTACAGGGGCTAGTATCAGGGTTAATATTTCACGCAATATATTGGAAATTAGGGCGATTACCCCCAGTGTTTTTCCGGCTGTTTGTGTTAAAAGAATGCTGGAAAGACTGTAGTATCCAAAACCTGCTCCTACAGCAAGGCTTTCTGTTATGGTGTGTGCTTTAAAAAGTAATGAATAAACAATTACACCTAGAAAAGTACCGACAATGGTAGAAACTGGTGGGAGCAAAATTCCGGGATTAAGATCTGAGAAAACTTTTCTGGCTTTTTTATCTGCACCAATTCCTGTGCCTACAAGTATCATTAGTCCGTATACAGCATAAGTAGCAAAATCCGGATCTCCCATCGATGCTGGCACAAGCTTAAAAGCTCCGGCCAATAAACCCAGTACAAAAAAACCAACGATCAGTAAACTTCCTTTCATAATTGAGCTTCTTTACCAGTTTGCTGATCATGTAATGATTTTTTCCTTCGATACCTCACATAAAATTTAAAAGACAGATATGAAACCAGAATACTTCCGGTCATTGCAAAAACTGTTAAAAGCGTTGCAGATAATCCAATAGAATTCAAATTTGAGATAATTGAAGGATTGAGACCTACAGATATCCCCAAAAACAACAACAACAAATAAATTGCCCAGTTGGTAAGTTTTTCGCTAAGCAATACCAATTTTCTTTTTTTTCTGATAATTAGGCCCAGAAAGATGCCTGCTGCAAATAAGCCAAGTATTATGATCATTTGAAATAAGTCGTGAAAAGAATTTTCAATGTTGTAAAGATTATCAAAATATCGAATAGATAAACTATAATCTAGCCATGAAATCCGTTTTTTGCATGCGAACCATCACAAAAGGGAGGTGTATTTGTATCGCCGCAGCGGCAAAGGTATACCTCATCTGCTGATTTAAGCTGATTATTAAAAGTGTCTTTTATTTTGAATTTACCGGTAACTTTGAGTGGACCGTTTTTTATTATTTTAAATTCTGTCATTTTATAATTTTATTTGTTAAAACCGACCTTTCTGTGTGTGCCATCACAAAATGGCATGCTTCGGGAATGCCCGCAACGGCAAAAGGAAGTCATGCTCATTGATCTCAACTGGTTCCCGTCAGAATCATATATTTCAAACTTTCCCTGAACAACCAGTGGACCATCCTTCATTACCTGAATGCTAACAGCTTCTTTGTCTTCATCCTTTTCTTCGTATACTGACTGATCAGCTTCTTCTTCAAACTGCCTCTCCTTTTCCCTGTCATTCCATTTGTAAGTAAGCGCTCGTGTGGGACATTTTTTCACTATTTCAATAATGCGTTCCGTGGGAGCTCCCTCCATATTTACCCAGGGGCGCTTGCGTGGATTGAAAACTTCAATGAGCTCACGATAGCATGTAGTTGCATGAATGCAGTATCCGGGCTTCCAGGATACTGTAATATCTTCGTTTTTATATTCTCTGTTGTCTGGATCCATCATAATCTTTCTCGTCCTTTCTCTTTGCAATAATCATCTTTCAGGCAATTAATAACAATATACCAATGCGCTAAAATTAACTAATTTCTTTTTTCTAGAGATACTTGTATTAATCTTTCGGTTAACAAACTCAAATCATGAAAGTTTAGGTTTTATTATTATTAATAGGTGCTTTTGAGAAAGAAGTATATTTTTGTTAAGTGTTCAAAACAAAACAGATCAATTATTCGTTTCAAGGATTAAAAGCCACCGTTTTTTTATAATTTTGTATGTGGCATAGTTGTTGAATAGCATTCTGTAACATGAGAATCTTCCTGCTAATATTATTTATTACCGGATTGAATATCTCCGGGTATTCACAGAAGAAAGACAGTGTGCCGCCATCATCGTTACATGTATTGTCTGTAAAAGTCGTTGATGGTGATACTGTATATCAGTCCCATATCAGTGAAGTATATATTTTCCCAAAACATCGTTTCAAAAATTCCTGGCAGGCATGGCGTTACCGTCGTTTAATTCACAATGTAAAGGTAGCTTATCCCTATGCCCAGCTGGCAAAGAAAAAGCTTTTGGAGATCAGCAATCACCTGGCTACCCTGAAAACTGAGCGGGAACGCAAAGCTTATATTGATCAGGCAGAAATTGAGCTTAGGGATGAATTTGAAGACAAACTTAAACACCTTACCATAACACAGGGACGAATATTAATAAAGCTAATTGACCGGGAAACAGGCGATACTTCCTATAACCTTGTCAGAGAATTGAAAGGTTCCTTCTCTGCATTTCTCTGGCAGGCAGTGGCACGTTTGTTCGGATCCAATTTAAAGAGCACCTTTGATGCCAGCGGAGAAGATCAATTGATCAATGAAATTGTAATTAAGATACAAAATGGTCAGCTTTAATGATCAGTAAAGTTTGGCTTCCTCTCTGGTTCTTTTCAATAAAATATTAATATCTCTTTCTCAGTCATTTAAAATAGCCTGTACCACATTTTCAGCCCCTTCAGCAATCTGCAGAATATTGGCGTCCAGCATATAACAGGGAGTAGTGTATATCTTGTTTTTTTCATCCCTGATTACTTCTCCATGAGTAGTTTGTTTATGATTCGCACCCATTTGAGTAATATCTGCTGCGGTTTTTTCATCCTGTCCAATGGTTATTTCTACTTTACCCAATACACTTGTTATAATTACAGGGGAAATGCAGAGTGCCCCGATCGGTTTTTTCTGCTGATGCATTTTTTTAATTACT
>DASQZP010000120.1:0-12882 GCA_035638655.1 Bacteroidales bacterium | reverse complement strand
ATAAGGTCATTAATCAGGCCTGGTACGGGGGAGCCAGCGCACGAATGAGCCCGTCTGCGTTGAGACGTATCCTGGGAATTTATACATTCGATAAAGCCGGTACACATGTTTTCTCAGTAAAAGCAGTACGTCAGGGTGAATTCATGTTTGATTATCTTGAATTTGTCCCTGTTGAAGTATTGCAATATGAAGATGTTTATTAAAGATTGAAAAACAGTTTGATATGAAGAATATACTTCTAAAACATTTTATTCCATCAGTAGTTTTGCTCAGCACAATGCTCCTGACAGGATGTGAGAACGATAAGTGGAATGATCATTATAATGAAGATTCCTTTAATCTGCCCACACAGACTCTGAAAGAATATATTCAGGAGGAGCCCTCACTGAGTACCTTTTTTGAAATGCTGACCGCAACGGGCTATGATTCCGTTTTGAATTCCTCACAGTCTTTTACGGTTTGGGCGCCAACAAACGATGCGCTTTCAGGTGTAAATACAGCAGATCAGCAATTGGTAAGGAATATTGTGATCAACCATATAGCACGTGGCCGTATTACGACATCCGGTGTTATTGATCAGCCTGTAAAAATGATTGATGGAAAATATATCCATTTTAAGAATACTGGTGCTGGTTACAGTTTGGGTGATAACAATGTGATTACTCCTAACGTACAGGCAATTAATGGTTTAGTACATGTTATTGACGGTTATGCCCCTTACTTATTCAATTTATGGGAGTTTATGGGGAAAAATGATCAACTGGATTCTTTATCTTCCTATCTCTATAATCAGAAAATAGAAATATTTGATGCTGAAAACAGCATTGAGATAGGAGCAGACTCTACAGGACAGGTCATTTATGATTCGGCTTTTATAGTGACAAATCCCGTATTGCAAAAAATAGGGATGCTCAATTCCGAGGACAGCTCCTATACAGTTTTAATGCCTGATAACACTGCCTGGAATGATGCTTATGGACGCATTGAAGGCTTTTATAACTTACCGGAAGATGCCGGCGGAGCAAAGAGGCAAAGATCATTAACTCAATTTACCATTGTACAGAATATTGTTTATCCGGGTATTATTTCACAACCTGGTTCTTTGGATTCTGTAGTTTCAACAACCGGCAGTGTATTCTATAATCCCGGGACTATTTTTGCAAATGCCCAACAAAAAGAAATGAGTAATGGATTGGGATATATAACAAATCAGTTTCCTTTTGCTGATTCAACCTGGTTTAAGAAAATTAAGGTAGAAGCTGAATCATCTGACGGAAGGACAAATTCAGGCAGTAGCATTTTTACCAGAACCAGTTACGGAACAGGAATAACGACATCCGGAAACCGATATATTTTGGTTGACCCTACATCAGTTGATCCAAGCGTTGAGTTTTCCATTCCCAATGTTCTCTCGGCTAAATATAATATCTATTGTGTATTTGTCCCCGGCAAAATTGTGGATCCCAATGATACAGTACCCACAAAAGCAAGGTTTCAGTTAACATATATAAGCCGGTCTAGCGGCAGTACATTTATAAAACGCTTTACTCCGGCAAATAACGAAACTAATCCTGATGGTCTGACCAAAATGTTAGTAACTCAGTATGATTTCGAATTTGCCAATGTAATTGATGATGATTACGACCGGGTAGCTGTTAAATTGAAAGTAACCAACGATGTAACTCCGGAAGAAGAACAAGCTGGCGATTTTAGCCGCACCATGCGTATTGATTGTATCATTTTAGAACCTGTTTCAGAATAGGGCAAAAAAATAATTACCTGATGATAATGAAAAGAAACGTAATAATCAAAAGAGTTATAGGGACTTATGTCCTCCATAATTTCCTTAGATCTATCCTGACTGTTGGGGCTTTGATGTTAGGTACAATTGTACTGGCGCAACCGAATTCTGAGTCGGCTGATTCAACTAAATATGTGACAGGGATTGTACGGGATGCACAAACAAAAAAACCTGTTTCTGCTGTACAGATCCGGACGCTGAATAATAAAGCCGCTGCCACTACAGATGAAAATGGTTTGTTTAAGATTAAAATTGTCTCTCCTACTGATGTGCTGGAAGTTAAAGCATATGATTACAACACCCGTGAGATACCATTGAAAGGCAGGGATAGCCTGAAAATTGATTTGTATTCAAATGTTTTTACCTCCCTGTATCCGGAAATTGAAGGATTGACAGGACCTGTACGGTCGTTATTTTCTACACTTGCAGCTAAGGGTATCAGCGATTTCGGAAAACCAACTTTTGTTTCAGTAGACGAGATGTTGGGTTCCAGAGCAGGGGGTGACGTCAGAGCTGTTAATCGTTCAGGTGTGAGTGGGGAAGGAGCCTCTTTGTTTATTAGGGGGCTGAATTCCATTAATATGAATGCTCAGCCTCTCTTTGTGGTTGATGGTGTTATCTGGAATAATATGTATGATTTTGTTTCAGTAAACGACGGTTTCTTTATGAATACTTTAGCCGGTATAGATTTAAACGATATTGAGACTGTAACTGTTGTTAAGGACGGAACTTCTTTATACGGCAGTAAAGCAAGCAACGGCGTAGTTATCATTAAAACCAAACGTGGTAAAGATGTAGCCACTAAAATTGAGGTGAATGCCCTTGGTGGTATGGCACCACCTCCATCTTCTCTGCCCATGATGAATGGCAATCAGTTCCGTTTATATACCACAGATCTGTTGGCTACTTCTGAATTTTCCCAGGATTTCATTGATGGGCTGTATTTCCTTAATGATGATCCCAACAGTTCTTCTTATAAAAAATACCATAACATCACCGATTGGGGTAAAGAAGTTTACAGGCAGGGTACCATGCAGAGTTACAACATTAGTGTTAACGGTGGTGACAAAAAAGCCTTATATAACCTTTCTATTGGATATACAGGAAATAAAGGAGTGGTAAAAACAACAAATATGCAGCGACTGAATACAAGATTCAACGCCGACTTCTTTCTGGCAGATCGTCTTACCATGGGTCTTGATCTGGGGTTTAGCAATGTAGACCGTGTTCTTCTGGATGACGGAGTTAATTATTATACCTCTCCAACATTTTTGGCCATGATAAAAGCTCCTTTCCTTAATCCACATACCTATACTATAAGCGGAACGCTTTCTACCGATTTTGAGGACAGTGATGTGTTTGGAGTGGGAAATCCTTCGGCAATTATTAGTAATTCACTGAATACAAATAAAAACTATCGGCTGAACATAGGATTAAGCCCTGAATATAAATTTTCTCCTTCTTTGTCCCTGAGCACCCGATTTGATTACAGCCTGGATAAAGCCAAAGAAACTTATTACAGTCCGATTATTGGTACAGCACCTCAATTTATTCCCGGTTTGGGATATTCACAGAATGTTTTTAGGGGACAGCAGATGAGAAACACCAGGTTATTTGATGATACCAGACTCCAATACAAACATTTGTTTAACGGACATCACAGGGTAGATGCAATATTGGGCTGGCGCTACCTGAATAATTATTTTGAAAATGATTATGCAGAAGGACATAATTCCGGGTCTGACCAGAAACGAAATCTGTATAGTGATGAATATTTCAAAAAAACCCACGGATTAAATAATCAGATAAATTCAATCTCCAATTACGCCAATGTTAATTACAGTTACGATAATCGCTATTTCCTTACAGCAACTGTTTCTGTAGACGGATCTTCACGTTTTGGTAAGGAAACGCAAGGCGGTTTTCAGTTATTCGGTCACAGCTGGGGTGTGTTTCCCTCAGCAAATGCTGCATGGCTTGTGTCTTCTGAGAAGTTTATGAGCAACATTAAATTTATCAGCTTGTTAAAACTCCGTGCCAGCTATGGCATCACCGGTAATGACGATATTGCTCCCTATGCATGGAGTGCCTATTTTATTCCCGTACTGTATATGGATCGGGCGGTCGGTCTTGTTCTGGGTAATATAGGGAATTCAGAGATTCAGTGGGAAACTTCTGCAAAAATGAATGCCGGCATTGATGTTAACTTTTTCGATGATCGCCTGGCTGTCACTGCAGATGTTTACAACAGCACTACCCGGAATCTGTTAAGTTTAAGATCTTTACCAGATGTTGCAGGAACAGGATATTACTGGAATAACGGAGGCGAATTGTCAAACCAGGGATATGAAGTTTCTGCCAATATTAAATTGTTAAACCTTAAAAGTCTTAAATGGGAAATTGGTGCAAGTGCCGGTCATTATGATAATAAAATTGAATCATTGCCTGATGGTAATTATACAACCTCCTTCGATGGAGCTGAAATCTTTACTTCAGTCGGAAATCCGGCGGGTGTTTTTTATGGCTACAAAACCAACGGAATATTTACCTCACAGGCTGAGGCAGATGCAGCAAATTTAAAATTGATAGATTCCAAAGGAAACGAGCATTATTTTGGTGCCGGGGATGTTCATTTCGTTGACAGAGATCAAAACGGGATTATTAATGAAAAAGACAAACAAATCATAGGTGATCCAAATCCCGATATATACGGCTCATTTAATACAAATATCTTTGTCAAAAACTTTAAAATCAGTGCATTCTTTACTTATTCCTACGGGAATGATGTATACAATTACCTGCGTTCTCAACTTGAATCGGGAAGTAGATTGATTAACCAGACCACTGCCATGCTGACACGCTGGAATGCAGAAGGCCAGCAAACCAATCAGCCCAAAGCAGTTTTTCTTGATCCAATGGGTAATTCACGTTTTTCAAACCGCTGGATTGAAGATGGTTCTTATTTAAGATTAAAAACACTCTCTGTCAGTTATAAAATACCGTTGAAAAGTAATTGGATTGACGGTCTGACAGTATGGGCCAGTGCCAATAATCTGTGGACACTGACAGATTATCTGGGAAGGGATCCTGATGTATCTGCAGGGAATTCAGTTTTGTTTCAGGGAATTGACACAGGACTAATCCCGGCATATAAAAGTTATTTCATTGGAATAAAAATGAATCTGTAAAACTGTAAAATGAAGTTTGAATCTTTTTGCGATAATAGAGATTCTATAAAATAATAAACAGATGGAAAAATTACATAAAATATTCTTCGGCATTCTCATAATTGCTGTTGTTGTGACCGGTTGTGATCCGCTTCTTGATACAAATTCTGATCGCCAGGTGCTACCGGCTAATAATCAGATAAATTCTCCTAACGATACCATTTATTCAATGGTCGGGTTGTTTAACGGACTTAACAAACTGGCTGACCGATATGTGTTGCTGGGTGAATTACGGGGTGAATTAATGGATGTTTCGGCAAAAGCCGACCCCGATTTAAAAGAAATATACAATTTTGATATTTCTCAAAACAATCAATACAATAAAATTGATGATTATTATTCTGTAATTAACAATTGTAATTACCTGATCAACAATATTGATACGGCTCTCGTTGCCAGGGCAGAAAAACCACTTTTAAAAGAGTATGCAGCTATAAAAGCCATCCGTGCATGGACCTATATGCAACTGGCCCTCAATTATGGAAAAGCTAAATATTATACTGAACCGGTTCTGACAGTAGAAGATGCCAATAAAACATATCCTGAATATGATATTTACGGATTGGCAGAAAAACTGATTCCGGATTTGGAACCATTGCAATATGTACAGCAATTAAGTGGTTTTTCCTTAGGCGAAGATTTAACAAGTGATCAGACCTACTTTCCGGTTAAATTCGTACTTGGTGATTTATACCTTTGGAGTGGAAGGTATGAGGAGGCTGCAAGGGTATACCATGATCTAATGGTGGACCGGTCTTTAATTATTTCTTTTTTTTACCGTTCGACATGGACAGTTGATAATGGTGTCTTTGTGTCAAGGGAATGGATAAATCAAGATTGGAATAGTATTTTTAATTTGGGAAATAATGAGCAAATTACCCTGATTGCCGGTTCAACTGAGTATGGTGAAGGTTCAAGACTGGACAGCCTGACAGCGTATTATAATGTTCTTAACCCGTCTCAGGCAGCAATTGATAACTGGAACAAACAAACTTATTATTATAATGCAAATGTATTTACAGAAGGTGATTTACGGGGTGATCTGGGTTCATATTATGGGCCGGTAAGCAGTTCTGTTGTTCAGGCACTATATCAGGAGCAGGGAATGAATATTAATATTAATTATAATAATGAAATTATTAAGTATAATTACCTGACCACAAGTACCACAAAAGCCGTAATCGTTTATAGGAGAGGATTGCTGTATCTGCGTTATGCTGAAGCAGTTAATCGTGCAGGTAAACCCAACCTGGCTTTTGCAGTACTGAAAAACGGGTTGAGCCCGGAAACCATGATGGTAGATTCTATCGTACCAAAAGATGAAAAATACAGTTCATTTACTGACTCAACAGGCACTTTTTATGATTATGCAGATTTTGGTGATGTCATTTTCAGGAACAGTATTGGTGTGCATGAACGGGGATGCGGAGATGTGCATTTAGCAAATGATTACAGAATACCTGCTTCAGGTTCTCTGGATGATTCCATTCAATATGTAGAGGATAAAATTGTTGAAGAGCTTGCACTGGAGACTGCCTTTGAAGGAAACCGCTTCCATGATCTGATGCGGGTGGCACTGCGCCGCCATGATCCTTCCTATCTGGCCAATATTGTTGCAGAGAAATATACCGTAAATAAAGAAGCTATTCGTACGAAACTTATGGATGAAAATAATTGGTATTTAAAACCCTAATTGATGTTAATCAGGTAACCGGTAATTCTTTAGAATTACTTTCTCTTATTATAAAAAGCACAGTCATGCTGTGCTTTTTATAATTGCTTCTAAGATTATTAAGAGTATCTCTATGAATTTTTCAGGGAGACAAACTCCAGGCTGCTTGTCAAAGTTTCATCAATTATTTAACAACTATTAATCAGTACAAAATTATTAATCAATACTACTACCATGAGAAAATATCTGAAATTTTTGTTCTTCATACTGATTGCCGCATGTTCAACCAGTAATGTACAGCATGAAAAAAAACTTCCCTTTGAGCGCAAACAGGCTATTGATAATGATTGGCTTTTTCACAAAGGTGATATATCGGAAGTACAGCAACCGGGTTTCGAAGATTCAGCGTGGCGGGTGGTTGATCTTCCGCATGACTGGGCCATTGAAGGGCCTTTCTCAAAAGAATATGCGAGTGGTACCGGATATCTGCCGGGCGGTATTAGTTGGTACCGGAAACATTTAATGATTCCTGATTATCAAAAAAATCGTAGATATGTGTTGCTGTTTGATGGGGCCTATCAGAAAGCAGAAGTATGGATTAATGGTCATTATCTGGGGAAACGCCCCTATGGGTACAGCAGCTTTTATTATGATATATCTGACTATCTTAATGCAGATAACAACAATATAGTCGCTGTCAAGTTGGATCACAGCATTCTGGCCGATTCCCGCTGGTACACAGGTAATGGAATTTACCGTAATGTTTGGTTGATAACCACCGATAAAACACATGTAGATACCTGGGGGACATTTGTTACAACTCCGGATGTTTCCAAAAAATCTGCTAAAGTGGCCATTCAGGTTACCGTAAATAATGAGCAGCAGGAAGCTCAATCTTTAGAAGTTCACAGCCTGGTGTTGGATGGAAAAGGAACTGAATGCGCAAGAAAAACAATGACGGTGCAACTTCGGGCAAACACAGACTCAGTACTTCATTTCACGCAGGAAGTTCAAAATCCTGATCTCTGGTCGCCAGAGTCTCCCAGCATGTATACTTCAGAAATTGTCATTTACACCAGCGATGGAAAAATACTCGATAAATATGATACACCCTTTGGGATTCGCACTGTTGAGTTTTCGCCAGACAAAGGATTCTTCTGCAATGGTAAATCCTATAAGCTGAAAGGAGTTTGCATGCATCACGGCTATGGAGCTTTGGGAGCTGCCCGCCTGCCGGAAGCTATTTACCCGGTATTGAAAAAACTTAAGGAAGCAGGCTGTAATGCCATCCGTACCAGCCATAATCCCGAAGATCCTCAATACCTGAATATGCTCGATTCCATGGGCTTTTTTGTAATGGAGGAAGGCTTTGATGAATTTAAACGGGGCAAAAAGAAATGGATCAAAGGACGTAATGTTGGACAAAATTTGGGTATTAAAGCCTATCCTGAATATTACGACCGGCATGGCTACAGTGATTTTTATGATGAATGGGCACAACGTGATATACAGGATATGGTTCGAAGAGACCGCAATCATCCCTCCATTATTATGTGGAGTGTGGGTAATGAAACCGACTATCCGAATGATCCCTACCAGGATCCCAATGTAAGATCAACCTTTGATCCGACCCTGCCAAAAGCTACAGAAATAGCTCATTTGGATTCAAACCTGGTAAGTTGGATCAAGGCAATTGATACAACCCGGGCAGTGACACAGGCCCTCGCCAACACTCCTGTTACCAATGCCGTTGGTGTGCCCGAAATTCTGGATGTAGTAGGTTACAATTACCAGGAAAAGTATTACAAAGAGGACCATGAAAAATACCCGGACAGGGTGATTTATGGCAGTGAAAACGATGACAATCCCAATGCGTGGAAAGCTGTTCGGGACAATGATTTCATTGCCGGACAATTTCTCTGGACAGGTATGGATTATCATGGTGAAGCGGGAATATTCCCAAACCACTCTTTCGCTGGTGGTCTGATTGATTACTGCGGATTTGAAAAACCGGTTTATTATTTCAGAAAAAGCCTGTGGACAGATGAACCAATGATAAAGCTTTCGGTGAGGAAAAAAGGCCGGTGGTCACCCAGGAAAATGAATTGGAACTGGAACGAAGGTGATCAGATGAAAGTGACCGGTTTGACTAATTGCGATTCGGCGGAATTATTTCTTAATGGTAAATCACTGGGCACTAAAAAATTAAATGAGAAGACACTGACCATTAGTTGGGATGTGCCTTATGCTCCGGGCACCTTAAATGTTAAAGGATATGTCAACGGAACAAAAAAGGTATCTGATAAGCTCATCACTGCCGGCAAATCTGCAGGTTTGTTGTTGAAACCAACTATCGTTCATTCTAAGCAATTTGGATATGATATTATACAAGTTGAAGTGGACATGGTAGATAAGGACCAGGTTTTGGTGCCGTCTGCCCATTCTGAGATTGAATTTTCACTGGATGGTGATGCTGAAATCATTGGTGTTTGCAACTCTGATTATGAATCATTGGAATCATATAAATCCAATTCAAGATCACTGTATCAGGGTCGTTGTCTTGTTATTCTGAAAGCGACTGGTTTATCAGGATTAACCCTGCATGCAAAATCCGATGAACTAAATAAGGTATTTGACTGGCAGGCAGAAGATGGAGTTTCTGAATAAATTTTAATAAGATTAGTAACTATATTGGCAAAAGAGATGACTTTGAAAAATAATAAGTTTTACATTTTCTTTTTCATGCTGGGTTTTAGTCTAAACTGTATTGCTCAGCCAGATAATGAGTGGAATAATAAGCCTGCTGTTTTCCAGGTAAATAAACAACCGGCACACGCGACGCTCATTCCTTATAATACCCTGAATACTGCATTGGGTTGTGACCTTAAATTGTCCGACAATTATTTTTCATTAAATGGTGAGTGGAAATTTAACCTCGTTACAAAGCCTGATTTGAGACCACTGGATTTTTATAAAGTGGATTTTAGTGACCAGGCCTGGGATACTATTACTGTTCCCGGTAACTGGCAGACACAGGGATTTGACTATCCAATTTACACGAATTCAACCTATCCATGGAGCGGGTACGAAAATATTTCACCTCCTGTTGCACCAACAGTATACAATCCGGTTGGTTCCTACCGGCGTATATTTGAATTGCCGGCAGGCTGGGGCAATAAAAAATGTATTCTTCATTTCGACGGTGTAGAATCGGCTTATTATGTATGGATCAATGGCAGCTATGTTGGTTATAGTGAAGACAGTTATGCCCCGGGAGAATACGACATTAGTAAATTTCTCAAAGAAGGTTCCAACACAATTGCTGTGCAGGTATTCAGGTGGAGCGATGGCAGCTGGCTGGAAGACCAGGATTTTATTCGCCTGAGTGGAATTTTCAGAGATGTTTACATCTATAAAATCCCTGATGTGCATGTGAATGACTTTTCCTACACAACGGATCTGGATGAAAATTATGCAAATGCAAAGTTCAATTTTTCAGCAACATTAATTACCCGTGACACGGTTATGCCCCAGGGCTATAATGTACGGGTACAACTGTATGATACTGACAATACGCAGCTACTTTCTTCACCTATTACAATGCCTGTAACTTTTGATCAAAACCATGCCAGTGTGTTTGGTTCGGTGGAGGTGCCCAACCCCTTAAAGTGGTCTGCAGAGCATCCGAATCTTTACACTGTGGTTGTTTCACTGGAGAATAATGATGGAATTATAACCGAAATGGAAAGCTGCAAAGTCGGGTTCAGAGAATTTGAAATGAAAAACGGACAGATGGTTATAAACGGGAAGCCTATTCTTTTTAAAGGAGTCGACCGGCATGAAACTGATCCGGTAATGGGCAGGGCTGTCGACAGAGAATCAATGCTCCGGGATATCCTTATCATGAAAAGATTCAATATAAATGCTGTCCGTACCAGTCATTATCCGAATAATCCCTATTGGCTGGATTTATGTGATAAATACGGGATCTATCTGATTGATGAGAACAACCTGGAATCACACGGAGTGAGAAATATCGTTCCCACCAGCAATCCTGACTGGACAGCAAACTGTATTGACCGTATTACAAGTTTAGTTGAGCGTGACAAAAACCATCCCAGTGTATTGATTTGGTCTCTGGGAAATGAAGCGGGTTCGGGTTCGAATTTCAAGGCCATGCACGACTGGATCAAGCAACATGACTCGACCCGGCTTGTTCACTACGAGGGAGACAGTCAGTATGGTGATATGACCAGTTATATGTATCCTTCTTTCAGAACCATTGAAAACTACGGAAAATCCGGAAATACCAAACCATTAATCCTTTGTGAATATGCTCATTCTATGGGAAACAGCACAGGTAACCTTTATCAGTTCTGGGATTTGTTTGAAAAATACCCGAATCTTCAGGGTGGATTCATCTGGGATTTTGTTGATCAAAGCCTTAAGGACAGTGTAGGGTATAAATACGGCGGTGACTGGGGAGATAACCCGAATGACGGCAATTTTTGTGCAAACGGTCTGCTGAATGCTGATCGGACACCCAAGCCTGCACTGTATGAAGTGAAAAAAGTCTATCAAAATATCAAAATGACCCCGGTTGATTTGCTGCCGGGTAGGTTCAGCATCAAAAACTGGTTCTTATTTACAAATCTGAATGAGTTTGCAGGCAGCTGGGAATTACTTGCAGACAGTACTGTATTGCAGCAGGGTAATTTATCTGCAAACGATATGGATCTTTCCCCATTAGGTGACAAAGAAATTGTAATACCCTTTACAAAACCCACTTTAGAGGCGGGAGTAAAATACTGGCTGAATATCAGTTTTACAACTACGAAAGATTATAACTGGTCCGATGCTGGATATGAGATTGCAAAAGAACAATTCAGCATTCCTTTTGAAACTCCGACTGTTACAAAATCAAGTGATTTTGGAAGTGAAGATCTCTCGATATCCGAGTCAAATGGCATCATGTCAGTCCAAAACAGCAGGGTCAGTGTCAAATTTGATAAAAAAAGTGGAATGCTTACTTCATATTCCTTTGATTCTTTATTGCTGATTGATAACGGACCTGTTCCGAATTTCTGGCGGGCACCACTTGATAATGACCGGGGTAACGGAGAACCATCCAGATGTAAAACATGGGAAAATGCCAGTAGGAACAGTGCTTTGGATACAATTTTTGTGGATGACGGCAATAAAAAGCAGATTAAGATATATGCTTACCTGACAGTACAATCAGAACCGGCTTCTCCCGTCATTATGGAATACGATGTACTGGCCAACGGAGAGGTACATGTTACCGAAAGATTTTATCCAGGCAGCAGGACAATGCCTGAAATACCACTGGTAGGCAATTCTGTATCACTGCCTGCCGGATTCGACAACCTTACCTGGTATGGGAAAGGACCTTATGAAAATTATATTGATCGCAACCTGGCATCTTTCGTTGGTGTGTACAGTAAATCAGTGAATGATAACTTTTTCCCTTATATTCAGCCACAGGAGACAGGTAACCATATCGGAATCAACTGGGTGAAAATTACCAATCAGAATAACTCCGGAATTCTGATAGGTGGGGATGATTTGGAATTTAGTGCACTCTCTTATACTCCTTCTGAACTCGAGAGTAAACAGCATCCCTACGAGCTTAAAATAAGCAACCATACAATTTTACATGTCAATTACAAACAGATGGGAGTGGGAGGTGATAACAGCTGGGGGGCAAAACCCCACAGTGAATTTATGATATTCTCTGATACAAGCTACAGGTATTCTTATCGAATTGTTCCTGTAACAAAGGGGAGCAATGATATGGAGATTAGCAAAAAAGAATATGTTTCAACTGCAACTTCTATTGTCCCCGACATTAAAGGTTTGAGTAAAGAGGAAGCAAAAACTGTTATCAGTCAGCATGGTTTTATCCCGGGAAAACAAGACTATATGTTTAGCAGTACCTATGACCTGGATAAGGTAATGTTACAGGTTCCCGGAGCAGGAGAAGAACTGCCGGCTGGTTCCGTTATTAATTACACAATTAGCCTGGGGAAAAATATTGCCCTTAATAAACCAGCCTATAGCAGCACGGAGGAAAATGGACATGCAACATCTGACGGGAATGATGGAAATAGTACCACACGATGGTGTGCCGCAAATGCAAATGCTAATCAATGGTATAGTGT
>DASQZP010000119.1:0-7906 GCA_035638655.1 Bacteroidales bacterium | reverse complement strand
ATGGGAACCGATGAACCGCCGGTAATTGTTGAGGTGAAAGGCAAAGACCTGGATGAGCTGGAATTACTTACCAATGCTGTTAAAGAAAAACTTTCTCCGATGCCGGAACTAGTGAATGTGGAAACAAGTATTGAAAAAGGAGCACCCGAACTTGATGTCATTATCGACCGGTTTAAGGCTGCCCAATATGGTCTTACTGCTGATGGAATTACCGGGCAGTTGAAAGACCAGTTGATGGGGAAAGAAGCCGGACGGTTTGAAGAAGAAGGTGAAATGAAGGATATTGTTGTGAAACTACCGGCAATTACACTGACTGCCTTTAATAACCTTACCATCCGCGGAAACAACCAACGCGTTCCACTTTCTGAAGTGGCCAGCATAAGAAAGTCACAATCCCCGCGCCAGCTTATCAGACATAACCAGAACAGGATTGGGAGGGTCACTGCTGATATTCAGGGAAAAGAAGCTTTCGACCATGTAGTGGCGCAGGTAAAAGGCCGGTTGGCAGAACTGGATGTGCCTGGTGGCTACCAGATAAAGGTAACGGGTGAGGAGCAAAAACGACAGCAGGCAATGTCGAGCCTGGGTTTTGCACTAATTTTGTCAGTAGTACTGGTTTACATGGTCATGGCCTCACAGTTTGAATCGCTGATCCATCCGTTTACGATACTGTTAACCATTCCCCTGGCCGGGGTAGGGGCAGTATGGGCGTTTTTCCTGCTGGGCAAATCTTTTAATATGATGGCTTTTATTGGGATTATCATGCTGGGAGGTATTGCAGTAAATGACTCAATCATTTTGGTAGATGCTATTAATCAGCTGAAAGCTGCCGGAAAGAGTTTGAAAGAGGCCATTATTGAGGCCGGGGAACATCGTATAAGGCCGATTATCATGACCAGTCTGACCACTATCCTGGCATTGCTCCCTCTTACTTTTGGATTTGGGGAAAGTGCAGCATTGAGGGCTCCAATGGCCATTGCCGTGATAGCAGGACTGATTTCGTCGACCATTCTCACATTAGTGGTAATACCTTGTGTTTACTATGTATTTGACAGAAAAGGGAAGCATCAGGCCCGGCATCAATCACAAACCTCTCTGTCACCAGATAATGTATGAAAACAATCGATTATAGATTGAAATAAAATATTGAGTACAGATGAAATTCATCATCAAAAGAAAAGTCCTTATCACCATGCTGTTCACAGCACTCACGATGCTGGGATACATCTCGTATAAGCATTTGCCTGTTGAGTTGTATCCGTCGGTGGAACTGCCCAATCTGTTTGTGCAGGTTGGAACGGGACTGAGTGTGGATCCTTCCTATATGGAAAGCCAGGCGGTGATCCCGCTCGAAGGGGCCATCGGAACACTCAGGAATGTGGAAAAGATCGAGTCTATTTCTGACCAGCAATCGGGGAGGATCAGGATATCCTACCGGCCGGGAACAAACATGAAATATGCTTATCTGAAGTTAACGGAAAAGATTGATGAGGCTTCCAAAACACTGCCTTCAGAATTTCGGACGCAGGTCTTTAAGTTTGACATGCAGCAGATCAACAACATGTTTATGACCCTTCAGGTCCGTGGATCAGGAGGCGTCAACCGGGTACGACAGATTGTTGATCAGGATATTCTCGACAGACTGCAAAATATTGATGGAATCGCCAATGCAGAAGTTTTCGGGGGCAGGGAGAAATCTGTTGAGATCCTGCTGAGAGAAGATGTGTGCCGGGCCCATGGCATTACACCGGCTGATGTTCGGTCGGCGCTCTCAGCTAACAATCGCTCCAGAACCTTTGCCGGAATGGTTACTCAAAACAATCGGATGAATTTTGTCAATGTGGTTTCTGATTTCAATTCTGTTGATCAGCTTTATAACCTGGTGATAAAGCAGGAGGGCCCTTTGAGACTTAGGGATATCGCTGATATCCGTTTTGGGGTAAAGAAGCAGGATTCCTACAGTCGTGTAAATGGGAAAGAAGCTGTTACAATCCGCCTTACCCGTGATTCAGAAGCCAACCTGATCCGGCTTAGCGATGAGGTGAAAAAACTGATCAGTCAGTTGAATACCGAACTTTCTCCCCGTGATGTTGAGGTGGTTGTGCAATCGAACACTGCCGAAACGATGGAGAAAAATATAAATATGATCATTAAACTGGCTGTTGCAGGAGGTTTACTCGCGATTTTCGTGTTGTGGATCTTTTTGCGGAATATACGGCTTGTCGTGGCAGTTGCCCTCGCAATTCCGATATCAGTATATACAGCATTTAACTTCTTCTATGCAGCAGGTATCACAGTTAACAGTCTTACCCTGATGGGGATGGCGCTGGCTATCGGGATGCTGCTGGATAACAGTGTGGTAGTACTTGAAAATATTTACAGGCTGGCCTCCGGGGGAATGGATACCAGCAAGGCAGTTGTGCAGGGTACGCGTGAAGTGTGGAGATCCATATTTGCTGCTACACTCACTACAATCATGGTATTTCTCCCCTTTGCTTTTTCTGAAAACTTTATGGTGGAACTCCTGGGGAAAAACATTGGTGTATCGATTATTGTAACCCTCCTTGTTTCACTTGTTGTAGCGTTATTACTCATCCCAATGGTTACGCATTCCTTTCTGTCAGGAAGGGCCACCAAAAGAGCTGTTTCTTTTGAAAGGATCTCCATTCATAACCGTCTGATACAGATTTATCGCGTACTGCTGAAAACGGCTATGCGAAGGCCTGCTGCAACGATAATGGGTGCCCTTGGATTGTTTTTCATTACCTTATTGATCAGCCTTGGACTGAGCATAGTCTCTTCAGATGAAGCTGAGGTGAAGGACATGACCTTATATGTTACTATGCCCGGAGGGTCGACCCTGGAAACAACGGATCAACTGGTCAGGCAGGTAGAAGAACGGCTTGAGAAGGTGAAAGAAAGGAAAGACATTGTCAGTCAGGTTTACGAAGATGAGGCGGTTATTCGTATTATCCTGGTAGATGATTACCGTAAAATCAGGAATTACAGCATACCAAAAGTGAAAAAAGAGGTGATGGATCGGATGGGAGATCTCAGACAGGCCAGTTTCAGCTGGGATCCACCAGCTTCGGCACAGCGGTTTAGCGGTTCCGGAGGTTCCGGGGGATCTGGTGGTGATATGCGGGGATTCCTGGGTATGGGTACGGGAAATGAAAAGATAATAATTAAGGGACAGGATTATGGGCGTATGATTAACCTGGCCAATGACCTGAAATATTACCTTGATCAGCAATCATCAGTGGAAAGATCGGCAGTACAGCTTCCTGACAAACGGCCTGAACTAATGCTTAATTTTGACAAGCAACTGATGGCGCTGTATGATATTCCGGTGAGTTCAGTAATGTCAGAATTGAATTCATTTCCTTCGGAGTTTTCTTCCGGAGTAAAATTTAAACAGGGAACTGATGCGTATGATATTCAGATCACAACTGTTGGCAAAAAAGAAGAACCTGAGAAACAGAATATGGCCGGTCTGCGACAGCTTCCTGTCAGGGGCAGAAACAATGCGCAGTTTGATTTGCAGCACATTACCCGTTTTAATTTCTCCGACGGCATGGCGGCCATCAACCGTGTTAACCAGGCCAAAAATATTGAGGTGACCTACCGGTTTCTAAAGGAGGTACAGGATAACAAGGACTTGCTGTCAGCAGCCCGTCAGGAGGTGGACAACATGGTTCAGCATGTGCAGCTTCCTTCAGGCACCGCGCTGGAAGTAGTGCATGATGAACGGGATTTCAGCGATTTTCCTTTCCTTATTCTTGCTTCCGTTCTCCTGATATACATGATACTTGCTTCCGTTTTTGAGTCATTCATCACACCGGTTGTCCTGATGTTTTCTATTCCCCTGGCTGCTGTAGGATCATTGATAGCATTGATACTTACAGGAAATTCTCTGCTCAACTTTGTCACACTCATCGGTTTCATTATCCTGCTGGGGATAGTGGTCAACAACGGAATTATCATGATTGATTATACCCGGGTGCTGGAACGGCGCGGGTACCGGCAGCAACGCGCATTGATCATGGCCGGTCTGGCACGTGTGCGCCCCATCCTCATAACAGCGATCACTACCATTATTGCCCTGATGCCACTTGCCATGGGTAAAACTGAATATGTTGCACAAATCGGAGTGCCCTTTGCCATTACTGTTATTGGCGGACTGGCCCTGAGTACGTTGCTTACCCTGGTATTCATCCCTACCATGAATTCAGGTCTCAACAGCTCCCTGCAATGGTTTTACGGCCGGCATAGTATTGAAAAGGTTATAATGATTGTAATGATTGCTGCAGGTGCGGTCTTTATTTATACAGGTGTTGAATCACTTGTATGGCGGATCATTGATCTCATCCTGCTGGTTATCCTGGTTCCGGGTACTTGGTATTTCGTGCAAAACAGTCTTCGCAGGGCAAATGAAACACTCATAGCACCAAATGAATCACTAACAATAACCGTAAGAAACCTTGTTAAGATCTACGACCGTGACAGCCGTTTTCAGCGTGAATGGAAATCAGGTTTGAAAATACGCCGTCGTTTGGGGTATGACCGGGAAATATCTTCCTGGAAAGATTTTGACAGACTTGTATGGCAGATCCCGCTGATTGGTTTTCTGGTATACTTCATTTATTTTCATCTCGACAGTGGTTTCTGGTATTTTCTACTACCTGTTGTGCTGCATGTTATGCTGATCAATGTTACAATACCTGTAAAAGACTTTATGCTGAAATCCCCGAAGAAAATCCTTCGATTTATGACAAAATTACTATCCGGGTTAATTTACTGGGGATTTCCTGCTTTTGCCTTAGTTATTTTCTACAATAAGTATAAACTGGTGGGCCTGATTATTCCAACTGCTATATTTTGGTATCTGATTTTGCTCATACATATTACCTCTGTTAAACTTTACAGGGAAAAGATCAATGTCAACAGGTTAAAAGGTCGTTTTCGAGGCATGAGGAAAGGATTCTACAAGCTGGTGAAGGCCATTCCGCTAATTGGCAAACAGCGCGTACCATTCAAAGCCCTGAAAGGGGTCTCTTTTAATATTGAAAATGGGATGTTTGGATTGCTGGGGCCCAATGGTGCCGGGAAATCTACCCTGATGCGAATTGTATGTGGCGTATTGGAAGCCAGTTACGGGCAGATCACTATTAACGGGATTGATGTGAAAGAAAAAAGGGAAGAATTGCAGGGGCTGATCGGTTATCTGCCACAGGAATTCGGGATGTACGAACACCTCACAGCATGGGATTTTCTCCATTACATGGGCATGCTCAAGAAGATCAGGAATACGCGTGTGCGAAATGAGCGGGTCGAATATGTGCTGAAGGCAGTACATATGGATGAGCACCGGAATGAGAAAATCGGATCATTCTCAGGGGGTATGAAGCAACGGATCGGCATTGCACAAATACTGCTTCATCTGCCTCGTATTTTGGTGGTGGACGAGCCTACAGCCGGACTTGATCCACGGGAAAGGATCCGCTTCCGGAACCTGCTGGTGGAGTTGAGCAAGGAGCGAATTGTGATCTTTTCCACGCATATTATTGAAGATGTGGCCAGCTCCTGTAACAAAGTAGCTGTTATCCGGCAGGGAGAGGTGAAGTATCTGGGTGCCCCTATTGATATGGCCCATACAGCCGACGGCAAGGTATGGAGCCTGGAGATGAGCACGGAAGAATTTGAAGCATTTAAGGATAATTATGTGATTTTGCATCATATGCGTGATGGGGAACGCATCAGGGTTCGCTGCCTGGCGGAAGAAGCGCCGACGAAGCAAGCCCGGGAGGTAAAAGCAAACCTGGAGGATGCCTACCTGTATTTATTGAATAAATATGCACTGTAATTTGAAAATGGTAATATGTAAACACTATGGAAGATATAAATCAGATAACTCCTGACACACAAAAAACAGATTCTATTGGATTATTTCAGCGATTGCAACTGATCGTAACCACAATACGCTATAATCTTAAGATTGTTTTTGGCAATAAATTCGTTTATTTTCTGATCGCGTCTCTCGTCTATTACCTTGTTATATTGGGGATTATGCTTTTCTCGGGAGGCACCCAACAAACAGAAGATATTTACGGGTTGCTGATCTTTCCGGGTATCCTTATCATGTTTTATCCGATTGTCTATAATATTCAAAGTGATAAGGATGCGCGAATGCTTGAAATTATCTTTGGTATTCCTAACTATCGCTATAAAGTGTACCTGGTCCGGCTGTTGATTGCCTTACTATTAATGGCAATGATGATTGTTTTGCTGGCAGGCATTGCCTGGCTGACAGTGGTGAAGATTCCCATTTTGAAAGTATCCTGGCAATTGATGTACCCGATGATATTTGTCGGTTCGCTGGCATTTATGCTAACCACCCTCACCAAAAACGGGAATGCCACTGCCGTGATCCTGGTAATTATCGGATTGTTTTTTCTCTTCCTCAGTGACCCGTTAAGAGGCAGCAAGTGGAACGTTTTTCTAAACCCTTTTAATATGCCTGGAGATATGAACCAGACAATCTGGATGACAATAGTAAGACAAAACCGCATGTTTTTGATGATCGGTGCCGCTGTTTCCCTGCTTTGGGGACTTAGTAATCTGCAAAAACGTGAGAAATTTGTGTGATGGTTAGCTTTCCAAAGAAAGATGTCTAATCAATCCTTCTTCCATCCTCATTTCTTCGCTATCTATTCCCAGGGTTTTTAATCCTGCTACAAATCCTTCATCCACCATACGTCCTGCCCTGAGGGGGAAATGGAGTAATGCCGGGTAGTTTTCTGAATTTTCAGGATGTTCATAATCATTTCTGCAGGTACTAACGTTGGTAGACTGGTAGATGCGGCAGGCCATCGGACGTGCTTCATAAACAGAGCATTTGCCATCTGTTAGCAAAGGGCAGGGGAGGCGGTGTCCTAACATTCTCTCCTTCGGTAAATCACGCACGATCCTGTCTTTTCTTATTGCTTTCTGAAGAATTGTTTCCTTCTCAGCTTTTGAAAAAAGTTTATTAATATGGTTATTTAAGTATTTAAATTCATGCGTAACGGCAAAAACGGGCTGGAAGCAACAAAAACTGCATCCTTTCCTGCAATCTATTGTAACTCCATGTTTATTTCCAAAAGTTTGTAACCATCCCAGCAACTTGTCCATAGATGCATATAATTCTCCGATAGTGCTAAGAAGATTTGCAGGATGGCTGTTTGTACTTATTGATTCCATGGCCAGCTCGTAGCCATCAGCATACAAAACGCGGTCATTTTCGCTGAAATGTTGACTTTCCATGAAACTAAAGTTTTTTAACTGTTTTAAAGTTAAATAATTTTTAGAATTTATGCGAATGCAATATGATTAATTAGAGTCTGTCAATAAAGTCAAGTGTCCGGATCATAATGTTCAAGCACAAAGTTTGTTCCGTTCTAAACGGGAGCATGCAAAAATTTTAATCCGCAGTATACTATATCAATTGGCTATTAGCAATTGACAATTGAAACCCTACGGGGAAGTAGCCGATGCATAATTTGAACAACATGTTGGTGAAAGTTGTCGCCCAGGCGTCTAATGAATATGAGGAATTAAAATTTTTGCAATAACTCGTTTATCGGACATTATGGACAGACACAACTTAATGTTATCTTTGGAATCATAAAATAACCATCAATCTTTCATTCCAGTTTAAAATCCGGGTGCCCGGTTTGCCACAAAGCAAAACTGTATATGTCAGACATTGATTCAAGTAATTTGGTTTTGGTATCGCCCATGCCATGTCCTGCTTCATAATCAACTAAGAATAAAATGGGTTTGTTTGATTTATTTGCAGCCTGTAGTCTTGCAGCAAACTTAGCCGGTTGCCAGGCAATAACGCGGGGGTCATTAATGCCTGCTGTAA
>DASQZP010000118.1:0-2113 GCA_035638655.1 Bacteroidales bacterium | reverse complement strand
AGCCGGTCGGGCATGAATCCGCATCTGGCTTGTGCTCAAGCTTTTAGCTAAATTGACAAGCGGTGCTTGTATCTTAGCCCCTTATGCGCAGGGTCGTTAGCTGGCTTTTTTATTAAAATATCAAATCAGAATACTAATTATGAATACTTTGTTTGAAAAACTTAAAAGATCATTTAAATATTATTATTATGGCCAGAAAAATGAATGGCATTTCCCTTCGAATATTGCCCATTTATCGGGTGGTAAAATGGCAAATGGCAGCTATGAACCAGATGTATCTAAAAAAATAGTTGAAATTTTAGAAAGCGGTGATACTTTTATTGATGTCGGCGCAAATGTAGGTTACTTTTCAAAAATAGCTTCTAAAAAAGTTGGACCAAAAGGAAAGATTTATGCCTTTGAAGTGGAACTCGAAAACTATTATGCATTAACAAAAAATATAAATGGTCATTCAAATATAAATGCTCTGCATCTCGCTATTTCGAATGACAACTCTTTTGTGAAAGTAAATCACAGTTCTCATTCCAATTGTCATAGTATTGTAGATACAGATAATTTATTAGACGGAAAAAAATTCTCTATTCCTACGATTACCCTTGATCATTTCTGGGAGACTTATTTACAAAAAAGACCTATTCAATTAATAAAAATAGATGTTGAAGGCGCAGAACTTATGGTACTCGAAGGGATGGATCATCTACTAACAGAAAATATAATTAACACAATAATTATTGAATTTTGTCCGAGAATCATTCAAAATGCCGGATATAATATTGCTGGTCTTTACGAAAAAATAGCAACAAATTATACCATATCAATTATTGATAAAGAATATAAATCAATAATAGAAAATGGAATCATAAAATCTATTGCCGATCTAGAAGCTGTCACAAATCAATTGCTTAAAAAAGAAGACACTATAAATATTAATTGGCTTTGTAACAAAGTTTAAACTTTATTGCTCCTTCAGCCAGCTAACAAGGCGCATCAAGGGGGACGTTTTTCGCTCGGCCTTTACACGTTTCCGTTCGAATTTTACGTTTTGTCTGCTAAATTATATATCAAAAACGCCCCTTATGCGCAGGGTCGTTATACCGCATTAGCCGGTGCGACAATTTTTGCTTAGTGTCATACTTTCAAAAGTATTGTTACGGTGGATCGGGAAATAGCAGAACTGGATTATAATAGCCTCAAAAATTTAAGTATAGGACGAGTGATCAAATAGAACGGTTTGAAAACTTAAAGAGCTACCAAAAGCAAAAGAGGTTAAAATCGAAATTCGTAAACTGGAGGAAAAAATGCGTATTAAAATAACACAATTCACAATTATTTGTCTGGCAAGTTTATTAATAGTTGCGTGTGGAAACTCAGGTGGTCCGAATCCGAAGCAAGTTTTAACTAACTATCTGAATTCCTTAAACAAGAGCAAGTATAAAGAGGCGTATTCGTATATTTCAAGTGAGGACAAGGCAGTCAAGGACTTGCAAAGTTATCTCAATGATAAGAACAATAACAATCCATTTACTCAAGCAATAAATAGCAAAACCTCATACAAAATCAAAAAAATTGATAAGTCTGGAAGAAATGCAACGGCTGATGTTGAGATAACTCAACCAGATCTAGGGTCAATATTCTCTAATGTTATGGGTTTGGCAATAACATCCGCTTTTGACAGCACCAATAAAAAAAAGATGGAAAAAAAATTAGCCCAAAAATTTGAAAGCGGTAAAATTCCCATGTCGAATAAAGAAAAAACATTTCATTTAGTTGATGAAAAAGATGGATGGAAAATGTTTTTTGATTGGAAAAGGCAAGCGAAAATCCAGCAGCTATTAGCGGAAGCAAAAAAACTAAAAGAGTCGAAAAAACTTTATGGGGCAGTTAAGAAATACGAACAAATTCTGGAGCTTGATTCTGACATGGTCGATGTCAAAAAGAGTCTTGAAAAGACAAAAGAGGAGATAAAGTCCTTTGAGGAAAAGCAAAAATATATAAAAAATGTTGAACTATATGATCTCAAAGCTCAATATTATAAAACATATTTAGATGGAAAAGTACCGGGTGTTACTTTCAAATTAAGGAATAAAGGTAATAAAACTCTAAAGAAAGTTGA
>DASQZP010000117.1:0-2650 GCA_035638655.1 Bacteroidales bacterium | reverse complement strand
GAAGAAAAAGGTACTCACCATATTACTGTTCCGGGAACACGATCCATTAAAAATTGTTACATTATCCGGCATTTTAAAAGATATTTCAGCACATTTTGAGATCACAAAAGAAGAATTAATTGATCAATTGTTTTAGTGATTTTTATTTTTGACACCTCTTTTGAAGTTGACATGCTGTCCGTGTCTTATATTTTGAAAACCTCTGGCGCTCCCGACTTGTGGTTTTGACATATTGATTGACGGTTTTACCATCAATGCTGTTTTTAATATCCTTTTGCACTTTCAAGACTCATTTTTATTAGTTCATCTGCCCGTTGATTTCACTTAGGGTTAAAATGGATGTTTATCTTTAAAAGTCTGGCATATTGGTAAATACAGGCTGTTCAGAGACAAAATACTTTAGATTCACATAAAACTATAAAAAATAGTTGTATAACTAATTTAAATAGTTTATATTTGTTTCATGATTAAAAATAATATTATGAAATTGACAAATCGGGAAGAACAAATAATGAATTATTTATGGGAAAATGGTGAATCTTTCGTTAAAGATATTATTTCCTCTTTTGATAATCCTAAACCTCATTATAATACTATTTCGACTATCGTTAGGAATCTTGAACAAAAGGGATATATAGATCATGAAGACTTTGGTTCAACTTTCAGATATTTTGCAACATTGTCCAAAGAAGAATTTGTAAAAAACAATGTAAGGCAACAGGTTAAAAAATACTTTAATAATTCCTATAAATCTTTTATTTCATCTCTTGTTGAATCTGATGATCTGTCAATTGAAGAAATACGGGAATTGATAGAATTAGCTAAAAAGAAGTAAGATGGAAGTGCTTAAGTATTATATGCTTGTTAATTTGTATATCCTGTTTTTCTGGATATTCTTTCATTTTATATTGAAAAATGAGACTATATTTCAGCAATTAAGACTGTATTTGCTGGCATCAGTTTTAATTTCTATTTTTCTTCCTTTCTTACATTTCAGATGGCAGTTTGTGTCTTTCATTTATAAACAAATACCAGTTGATTTGGATTTCACTTTTATAGCAACACCCGCATTTGAAAACGTAGTGGCAGATACAATTGCTAAGCAAAGTATACCTTATGACTTGATAATAAAACTCCTGATTTTAGCAGGTTCATGTATATTTCTGGTGATCAACCTGATCAGGCACTTTAAAATTCATTATCTGATTAACAAATCAGAAGGCGTCCGTTATAGAAATTTATATATTAAGACAACAAACAGGCCGATCATACCACTCCTTTATAATAAATACATCATTATTCCAAAAACAGTACCTGAGGAAGAAATGGATTTTATTGTGGAACATGAGTATCAGCATCATCACCTTGGTCATCATATCGACATTTTATTTCTTCAAATAGTACAAATTATTTTTTGGTTTAATCCTGTTATTTATCTATTAATAAGGGATATAAAACAAATTCATGAGTATCAGGTAGACAGGAAAATTATAACAGCAGGCATCGATGCATCAATATATAAACTTACACTAATTAAGTACAGTGTTGGTTTGCAGAAGTTTGCAATTGCAAATGGATTATCAAATTGTAAAATTAAAAATCGAATAATTATGATAAGTAATATGAATAACAAAAAGTGGAAATGGAAATTTCTGTTTTTCATACCGGCTTTTTTTATGGTATTCCTGATTTTGAGCTTTACAATATCAGTCAATGATACTTTAAAAAAAAGTAGCGATGCTTTATTAAATAATTTTGAGCAACAAAGTATTAATAGTACAGAAATCGAACTCACCAATATCTCATATGAATAATTAAAGGCAATTAATAATAGAGATTTTATAATTTTAATGATAAACCGAAATTCAAAATTATTACTTAATGGCAAGAAAAACTGTTCATTAGATGAAATCAGTGAAAAGGTTGACAGTTCTTTTCATCAAAAAGCGACTGCAATTTACAAACCATTAAATGCAAATGCATTAAATAATATTTCTCCTGTAATTAAGTTTGTAATTCAGAGAAGTTCGAAAACAAGTGAGGATGATTACAAAAAGATGCTTGATAATTTAAGTTTGGGTATTTTAAATTTGCAGGAAATGTATAGTAATAAAATATTTGGTAAATCATATAACTTGCTGGAATCCAAGAATAAAGATTTATTAAATAATCTAATCCAACTAAAGATATATAAGTTACCGGATATGAATTTGTAATATACATTGCCTATAACAATACAGAATTTAAGTTCCTCCTGGCACGGACATGCAGTCCGAGCCTACCTCTGTCGCAGGATCCAGACTTGTGACCACTTGCTCGCGCACATTTGTAATGCTTGTGTGCTCTATCCCTCAAACACTGTCAAAATTTGTGAAATCTGAATGATCCATCCGTAGTATAACTTACATTCGGTACGTAACCTGCATTCCCGAAAGCGACGTTTTACAGAGACGCATGGCGGTGCGTCTTTTCAATCTCCTGACAGAATTCAGGTGCTGCCCAAATAACACTCCACTACTGATTGAAATATTTGCCGCGCAATGGGGTATGGGACGCATTACCCGGGGCTCCATCCCGGTCTTTTATCTCCCAGGGAGACATTCTGGTATAAATATCCGGATTCAACACATAATTGTGAACGAGTACCCCT
>DASQZP010000116.1:0-2130 GCA_035638655.1 Bacteroidales bacterium | reverse complement strand
AAAAAGAAAAAAAATCGTTCGAGCGGTCAATAAGTTTTATTATTTTCTTGAAAATAATAAAACTTATTGACCGCTCGAACGATTTTTTTTCTTTCTGAAATATAAAATTTCGGCAGCAGCCCTGTCTGTCTTGAAATGGTCTGCCCGAGTTTTTCGTCGATCAAATTATGCGCCACAATTTCCAATAGATTGTCTGTTTTGCGAAAGGGGAGAAAAATATTGTTGAGACATAACTTTTTATTGAACAGTTTAAGAATTTCCTCATCAGGTAAAATAGTATCCACATCAATGTAAGGGATACCGCTTTGCTCGGACAGAGCGATAACAATGTCGTTTTCAGTAACAAATCCGAGCCGCTCCAGTATCTCTCCAATCTTTTCCTGGGTGATCTTTTGCTCTTGTAATGCATAACCGATGTACTCATCTGTAATGAGCCCCTTTTCCTTTAAAACGACACCCAAAGGTTTTATTTTTTTTTCAAACGTCATTTTTTATATTTTCCACCTCATGGCACAACAGGAAAATAGTTTTTACATCCGGGAATCCGGTAACCGGAAGCCCGATCTGTTCCTGAAAACCAACGACAGCCATCATAAGTTTCTTTCCGACTTTTCCATCAAGCCGGGCGGTATACAAATTCATTTCAGCCATCATTTTTTGGAGCACAAGCACCTCTTCTCCTTCATAATAGTAATAAAACTTATTGAATACCAAAGGGGGACGCCAGAATAGATAAAAGTCTTTATGATTTTCCACTTTAGATATATTTTGGAGCGTCCCATATTTTTTCTTAATATCATCTGAAACATGATTCAGTCTGACCAACATGTATCCTGTTTCGTCGAATATCGATTTCGTTATTTCCATGAACCGGTTTGATTGTAAGGCTTCAAAAAACTGTTTTCGATATTTGGCAAGTTTATATTTTCCCAAGAAATCAATGACGGATTCGGGAACGACGTAATTTTGTCCTGAGTGATTCAGGTCTTTATCTTGAATCTGGTTTTTTATCGGAACGCCGCGAATATTTTCAATCTGCATTGGAGGTTTTGTATGGATTGAAGATCTCTGAAAAACATTTCGGTTGAAACCGGAATAGACGATACCGCCGAATAAAGATAAGGCTAAAAACATAGATGCCGCTAAAGTCAGAGGCTTTTTCAACAATTTTAGTTTATTAGGACGATAATCGATAAATGCTTCCAAAACAATCTGTTTGCTGATCTTTGTCGTGTTATGAAGGAAAGCGACATACAAACACCGATCCATCAACAGATTAATCTGTCTGAAATTTCCTTTGGTGAGTTTATAAATTTTATTGAGAGCGGCCTTTTGAATTCTTATTTGTCCCCTGTTTCCTGCCAGGTTCATTTTAAATGAAAGATAGTCTTTTAATTCTTCGGGCGACAGCGCCTTGACCTCTTTTTGGATAACAATTCTACTTCTGAGCTGTCTGAGTTCTTCGCAATCAAGCAAATCCATCAATTCGGGCTGACCCACCAGCAAAATCTGAACCAATTTCTCCCGGCCTGTTTCAAGGTTTGATATCATTCTGATAAGTTCGAGACTCTTTGAATCGAGATTCTGAGCATCGTCAATAATGATCGCACAATTTTTTCCTTGTCGATTCCGCATGACTAAAAAATCATACAAAAGCTTCATCTGATCGCTGAAAAGAAGACTTTCCAGGTTTTGTCCAAAATCTCGGTTTATTTCCCGTATCAGTTCTACGTCCTGAAAACCGGTATAAAACACCAATGATGTCTCAACCCCTTTTTCTTCGACAATGTTCATGATTCTTCGGCTGATGGTTGTCTTTCCCAGACCGACTTCTCCTGTCAAAACCATGAATCCCTTTCTTGCCTTGATGCCGAAGATGATTTCAGCAAGGACCTGTTCGATATGTTGAGAAAAATAAAATCTATCTTCTTCCGGAGAGACCGGAAATGGATTGTGATATAATCCAAAAAAATCGAAACAGCCTTGTTCTTCTTGAGCTGAGTGTATATTCATTATCATAACCCTGCCTATTGCTTCTTTACGATTTTCAAAGAGTAAGATCTTTCGTCCCTGTTTAAATGGTATTTGTTCGCGTTTTTAAACAATCGTTTTAGGTCTTGCATTATTTCA
>DASQZP010000115.1:0-2629 GCA_035638655.1 Bacteroidales bacterium | reverse complement strand
TCCTCTTCAGGAAATGCATTGCATGGATGACCTGACCAAAACAAAAGATGACTACGTTTTTACTAAACCTGGAGAAATCTATCTTGTATATTCCAAAGAAGGTGGAAGAATCATTTTGGATTTACCCGATGTTGGTTACAGTGCTATGTGGTATAATCCCCGGACAGGCGATTCATCCAGGATTTCAGGACTTACAGAAAGTGAAACCGTTAATTTGGAAACTCCTACAAATCAGGATTGGCTACTGTATTTGCATAAATAAAGCTAATTTAAGTATAGGAATTATTCACCAAAAAAGAGACTGCACCATAACGAGTAGTCTCTTTTTGCACAATCAAAACCCAGGTGCCACTTCCCAAAAGCTGCAGTATTGTATCCGTTTTGCTTTAAGAATGTGGCGACTGTTGGAATATCTTTGTCAGGTAATGGTGATGAATAATTAAAAATGACCCCCTTCTTCAATTTGGAGCGTCAACTGTACCGCACCTTCAATATACTGTATCTTGAAGGTGTACACAGAGCCGTTCCTGCATATGCATTTGTGAAAGTGCCCGTTATTGTCCAGAATGGATTAATTACTGTTCAAGAATTGCTTTTTTACCATTTAAATACGGCACTTGATCCAATCCATGATAAGATAACCCATGAGCTTTTGCTTAATTTTTCTATTGTGGGAATAGAGGGTGTTTTATGATTTCATGAAAAATTCTTCAGGGTGCAAGCTTTCATTTAACGATGTATTCAAATTCTTACCGACTTTTATTACCCGGACCATTGAAATAACAATCTCTGAAGTATCTGATCCTGCCTCAAGTGTGAAATCAAAATTATGTTTCATTTCATTAGGCCCTATTTTAGAAATGAAAAAGGTAGCAGTTTTTAGTTTTTGATCTCCTTTTAAAATTAGATTTTTAATTTCAATAGTGTTTTGATTTTTGAATTTTAAAAGAAGTTCGCCAGCCTCATTATCGAAATAGGTAACTTTTATTGCAATTGTATCTTCAATTCCTGTCCATCTGTCATCAATATTGAAACCAATTTTTTTACCTGAACGTGCTATGTAATCGTAGTATTTATTATCCTGAACCATCCACATTTGAATGGCTTGCTGGATTTTTACAGCAGGCACTGTTTCATAGCCCGGTGCATCGCGCTGATATAACCATCGCTCGAAATTTTTTACCGGCCGTCCACCATTTTCTTTAATGTAACTTTCCCTTAGAAAACACCAGGCATCAGGCGCATCATTAATTGTTCTGCCCATTTCCAGGCTTACCCAGGCCAGCATATGAGGTAAAAGTGAAAATTCATTATTAAGCAAATAATTACATCGCATCTGCAACAGCCTGAGATTTGCAGTAAAGTAACGATACTGGAACGATTCTAAAGCGCCAAAACGGGAACTGGTCCCACCTTCAGCCCATTTTTCTTCGTATTCCTCATTTTCCTCACCCTGAAAAACATTTTTGGCAATTACCGGACACGATTCATCAACATATAAATAATTATTATTGTCGAGTTGTTGACCAATATATTCATCCGGGATGTGGTACAAATACATTTCTACAAATCCCCGCCGAATACCAAATCCTTTGCTAAATCCATAGTTGGAAAGCCCACCCATGTATACTTTATACTCAACTCCTTTACAAGCCTCTGCCCATGCATCAATGCGTTCTATAACATGCTGGACAGTATCGTTAGCTTCTGCATTCCCTTCAGGATATGGCCCTGTTCCCTCATCTCCGTTTGATGGAGATGCATAACCGAGATACAATCCTTTTACTTCTTCCATTTGGGGAATACCACTTTCACCCAGGGCCTTGATAAACTTTAGATAAAGATTGTGAAATACAGGATTGCTTACATCATAGTTTGTTTTTATGGGATCTTCTTTTACTTCTTTACGAATTGGAATGTTGTACTTTTTTATCCAATCCGGGGCAAAATCGATAGCAGAAAAATGAATACGGACTATTGAACCATACCCTTCCTGACTTGCCAGTTTAATATTATCAATCAAAGGCTGAAAGTTAATTTTTCCTTCTTCAGGTTCTAAATCTTTCCATTTAACCCAATGAGAAATAACAGGATTAGCAGGAAAATTAACTTTGGGTAAATTCTTAATTTTATTTGTTCCCAAACCAAAGTTTCGGATAATACAAAGTTTTGATACAGGGGACGGATCAACATAGTTTGGCAAGGACCAATCCCAGCCATACGTTACTGTGTCTTTTGCTATCCACATTGCTTTTTTAATTTCAGATATTGGAGTTTTATGGTATTCACCCCAATAAGGATATTTTGTTTCTCCCGCATTTTTTTGTCCGTAAGTTGAAGCAAAAAACATTCCAATAAATAGAAAGAAGAAAATAGTTGATTTCATTTTTAAGTTTATCTAGATTAAGAAATTCAGTTTTTAATAGATTATATTATTGCTTGATAATCATAGTTGTACTTTTTGAAGCCGTTTTTACAACGTAAACTCCTTTTTTCCAGAAACTTGTATTTATTGAGCTATTTTCATCTCCCCTGATTATTTGGCTATCAAAAACTTTTTGTCCCAAAATATTACAAATGATAAAGTTTTCATTGTTCATATTTTCAATCCGAAGTTTGTTTGAGAAAG
>DASQZP010000114.1:0-3239 GCA_035638655.1 Bacteroidales bacterium | reverse complement strand
ATACCGTCGATTGGTCGGCAACCTCCCAAAGAGTCATAAGAATACTCGGGCAGCCGGCATAAGTGAAGCCCCTGGCCAGGCTTTGCATGCCTTCGCCTTCCTGGAATTTACCGTAACCACTGCCGCACGAACTCAACACGGCAAGACTCGCATTGAGCTTCATGTTGTAAATCTCGTAAGTATGCAGGAAATTGTCGTTAACACTATCCTGTACCTGGCTGAAGGCCAGTTTTGAATATAAGGGATTGTTATCGTCTATAATGGTATGCATGGCCAGGTGTAGGATCTTGTAATCGGCAGCATGTTTTTTAAAATTTGTCTCCGTGGCATCGTTGTCTTCGTAAACCTGGCATCTCATTTCCTTTGATATCCGGTTAACCTCCTGCTTCACCCCGGGTATGGTTATAAGCTGTTCCCGGTCAGATTGGCGAAGCAATTCAAATCCGGGTGTAAAACTCGTAAGGTTCCCGTATGTCGGAGCAAAAGCCAGGATCTCCTGGTGTGCCTCCTTGTTGTGCGGCATGTCGCTGAAATGAAGAGTGGATGAATAGGAGGTGCTGAAAGCATGCTCGTAAATAAGATATGGCACAGTGTAATAATCGGGCATAACATCGCCTTCTACCGGCTTTGTTAACAGGGCTTCAAATGGAACATAAGATATGGCGCCATCGGGGATGATGATCACATCCTTGTTTTCGACATACGATTCCACAGGAACGAACAAATCTTTGTATAGCCGGTACCCAAGGGTGGAGTATTCATTATAGGTCCTGGTAACGTTAAACGAAAAATTTTGTTTGGTCATCACATCATAAAAACGGTTGCAGTCGGAAGCCAGCGAAGTATCAATTTTACGTTCGAGAATGGTGGAATTTTCTCTGGATATAATGTAGGTATAAAGAATGGTGTCCATCAGTGAATATTCGACAATAATGTCTTTTTCCGAAATCCTCTTTTGCACTTCATCCATACTAATCACCGAATTATCGTATTTCAGACGGTAATATTTGGGATAGTTTTTTTCGATAAACTTAATGAGATCGTCATACTGACGTGAATAATCAAATAGTTTTTCTTCCCATACCTGGATCTTAACCTGATCTGGGTCTAATTTTTGTTTCTCATTGAGAACCATCTCATTGTAAGCAGATATTTTCCTGTTTAGACTGGTCTCTTTGTCGGTTAAACCATGAGGGACATCCCCATATTCTATGGCATTCTGGGATCGAATGCTTGATAATAAACTGAATCCACGACCTTTCTCATTAATCTGGAAGGCCATATTAAGGTACTTATTATCTCCAGTGATTTTATACATCTCATAGGCAATTTGTTGACCTATAAAATAGATTTCTTTTTCATGGGCTCCTATTAAGAACTGAGTGCTTTCAGAATCAATTCTCAACCTGATCTTATTAAGAATTGTAATAGCCAGGTTCAAAGATTCCAAACTGTTGTTTAATGTGCTTAGATTGCCATTTTTCAGGAATTGAGAAAATAGAATTTTTGTTTTGAGTTTCATTGCGTTATAGGCAGCACCTTCAAATACGATCTGATCAATGTCTGGGTTTTTCGAAATGGAATTTTTATTAAAATTCTTTGAAGACAGGATTAATATTTTTTGAATATTTTCTAAGGCCGCTGTATAGTTCTTTTGGATGTAATACGTGTTGCTAATGTATTCAAACAGCTTGATGAAAATGGGGTTTTTCGGATCGAATTCCTTCTCCGCTATTTTTTCGGCAGTTGCGAAATAATAAAAGGCTTTTCTGGTATCCCTCATTTTCCGGGCTAAAAAATCTCCATATTCCAGAT
Source organism: Bacteroidales bacterium (assembly GCA_035638655.1). Classification (GTDB taxonomy): domain Bacteria; phylum Bacteroidota; class Bacteroidia; order Bacteroidales; family DASQZP01; genus DASQZP01. The sequence continues at coordinate 1,424 of DASQZP010000114.1, read as the reverse complement.
AGAATTGGATTTTAATCTTTGGATTGTCCTTTAGAATGGTCTTATTAATTAATTCTTGTCTCTTTTTAAAATAGCGCTGAGCAAATTCAATATTGTTCCTGTAAACTCTATCACTTGTTATATTTTCATATACAGTCATTAGTTCAAAAGGATGTAAATATGTTCCTTCTTTTTCTGCAATTTCCATATACTTTTTGGATTCCTGCATATTGTCAAAGTAGGCATATACGATGCCCAGATTACCATAGACAACAATTCGGGCCTTATTATCAACCTCTTCTCCGCTATTAATTATATTCAAGGCCTGCTTCAAATAGTTTAGAGCTTTTGCATAGTCGCGTCTTGACATAAGCGAAGCCGCCTCGTTATTTAATATTGCAGCGATTTTTCCTGAATTCTTATTACTGGTGGTCTTATCAAAAAATTCTTCTGCTTTGTCATAAGCATTAAAAGCCTCGTCGAACTGGTAAAATTCTCGGTATAGTACTCCCAGATTAAAGTACGTGTTACCTATATTCTGATAATCTGCATTCCAGTATCTCTGCTTAAGCTCAAGAACAGATTTTAGTTTTACTTCAGCTTCTTCATATCTCCCTTCTTTTAGCATTTTTACTGCCTTGTCATTTTCACTTATTATTAATGAATCGATGTTTTCGGCCATAAGATGACCTGACCCAAAGAGGGCCGCAAATAATAAAATGACTAAATTTTTCCCTGGAAACATGGTCAAAGCTTAATATTATGTAAAAATGTAAAAAGTTTTCGGTTTATAAAAGATTTTTTTTCATTTATAAATGTCAGTGATTCAATATTTTGTATATTTCAAAGCGAATTTTTTAAAAAAAAGAGAAATTTCCGGGTAACGTTTACCATTTCCGGGGAATTAACTAATGAGAACTAAAAATTAACCCCAAAATTAAACGTTATGAAAACTTTAAACTCTTTCTTTAACCGGAAATCTGATTCTACATCTATCAGTACTTTTGAAGAATTTGCAATGAACAGAAACTTAATGAGTAATGTTCGTGGTGGTGGTGATGGTGGTGCTGTTATTATACTTGACGATGATCCTCACGATCCGACAACAACGACTAATCCTCCGAAAGATGCAGACAAGAATCCTTGATTAAGGGATTCAGAATAATCAGACAAAAGCTTTCTTTACAATTTTGTATTATTCAGCTGTACACATGCTATAAAAGTGTGATAGCAGGATAGGAGGGATGTGCCGGGCTGGCAGGATGAATAACTGGTGCCGGTGTATCATCCCGGAAAGGAAAAAATGCTATTGTCTTTGGCTTTGGACATAAATACATAGCTGCAAAAACGTGGTAACATGAAATGCAGACATGTAGGGTAATGATTACGATTGTTACCTGGATGCGTGTCTCAATTCGTTCACTGCAGCGGTGACACGACAGATA
>DASQZP010000113.1:0-3460 GCA_035638655.1 Bacteroidales bacterium | reverse complement strand
CCGGCTTCTTCTTTCGAAGGGATATGAGCACGTTTTTCAGAATGTCTGTAAGACTTCGCCATAAGAGATGATGAATAAATGCTGATAATTTAAAATTGTACTACTTTCCCTCGCTAAATAAACTTAAAAAAAATTATTTTGCTTCTTTTTCAAGTTTAATAGTTACATCTTCCTTAATCAATTTCGTTAAATTGATCGGTGGTAAGATAAATCGATTGAAAGGGGTATTATTCGTTTTTTCATGGAGCACACCTCGCGTTGTGCCCACCGTCAACATAGCCAAATGAGATGCAAATCCTTCCGGTAGAAGTATTGAATTAGATTCCTTATCAAAAAGATTATTCCATGCTTTTTTCTCAATTTCAAAATCGCAAGCTACGGCAATAATCAAAAATGGCTTACCTTTTTGTTCAAATTGGAATTTTGTGCGAATTCCAATTATTTGATTTTCTTCATTTATCCCAAAATTAATTGCAGCACCAAGTTTGGATGGTTCTTTTTCATTAAACTCATCTTCAACAATAGCGAACTCTTCTGTATTAATCCCTGCTATTTTAAAACTTAGCGCTAATTTTTCTTCTTTTGTCATCCCGTTTTACTATAAAGTTCTTCTCGTTTTGTCGGTTTTTTCCAAGTTTGTTTCTTAACCCTCGACCAAACCATACGAGTTTTAAAATTAGCGCCTTCTACGCTTGTATACTCTAGTATTTTATTTCTCTGAATGGGAACTTCCATCTCAGTTTTATACTCCGGTATTTCAAAAAGAGTAATACCAAGAATTTGCTCCAGTTTCGAAATGGTCTGCAACGTAAGATTTTCATTGCCTTTTACTATTTTACTAATCTGTTGCGGAGAAACGCCCATTCGCTCAGCCAATTCTTTTTGTTGCATTCCTCGTTCTCGTAATGTTGTTAAAACCCGAATGGCTATACGTTGGGATTTACGCAACCAATAACGATTTTCTTTGCGATACTGGGCTTCCTTTAACCAACTACCGTCATCTTCTGCTACAGTTTCTAAAAATTTTTCTATTTTTTCTTTCTTAGTCATAATTCAGTCTCCAAATCTTCCAAATCATTTTTAGTAAATCCAATTTCACGTAAATAATCACGTGCTTGATTTAATAAATTGAGTTGTTCTTGTGTGTGAGATCTGCCCTGCATTTTTTGTGTTAGTTTGATAGCACCTCCTGTTACCACATATAAATCCGGGTCAATTCGAATGGCATATATCCGCAACCAACTTCTACTAAATGTACCATAAGCTTTTGATTTCTGATACGTACTCAGACGATATTCACTGGGTGATAATGGTCGAAATATTGTTTGCAACTGTTCTGATTCATCATCAGAAATTTCTAAAAGTTTGTCCTCTAATTTTTCAGCGCCATCAATTGTAATTTGAATTGCTGAATCAATATCAGTTATCAGGTCATTTTGGTTAGTAACGAAGAAATCAAATAAGTATTCAATGTCATACCAGTTATCAAATAATTGACGAAATTTACTTTTTCCGTTTTCGTCATCATAGACGCTTAATAAGCAATCATTTTCAGGAATTATACGTACAATCTTCATACTAATCAACCTATAAGTTGATTAAAAATTTCCCATCCAAATAATATTTCTTTATGTTTCTTCATCTGATTCACGGATTTTACGGATTAACTGATTTCACGGATTTTATTCAGGTTAATATTAATCGCTTAAACTGTAAGCTTTTAGCTCCGAAATTAATTAATAATCCTATTTCCAGCCGATAAGCTTTCAGGTAATTTAAAGCTTGAGTCATATGTATATCTTCCAAATTGACCAGGGCTTTTAATTCAACCAATACTTTATTTTCCACTACAAAATCGGCTCTTCGGTTTCCGATAGGTAGCTCTAAGTCTTTGTAAAAAAATTCCTGTTCAGTTTCTCTTGCTAAGTCAAGTCCTTTAGTATACCTCTCATAAGCCAAGGCTCTTTGATAAATAACCTTCTGGAATCCATTTCCCAAAAACTTATGTACTTCAAATGCAGCCCCTAATATCTTTTGTGTTATCCCTCCATATTTCAAATGTCCCATTTACTCTATTTTATTCTCCGATTTCCAATTTTAGTGGCTTCCATTAATAACACTTAGTGATAATATCCCTTTTTCCAGTCTCTAATTTATTATTCACCAATATTACACCTCACCGTGCAATCCCTAAATCCGATTAATCCACGATACTAACTTTTATTGAATCGATTGTATCTTTTCCATTAATAATTGTCGCGCATTTCTAATATCATTGGCAATCTCCAGGAAATGCCACTCATCGAAATCATATTTTTCTTGAACAGCATTTACTGCAGGAAGCCAACGGTTCTCAACAAACCATTTCTTCTCAGCTTTGTCTTTATTAAATCCGGTAATTTCAATTATCAAATTTATTATTCCCCCTGTAGGAGTTAGACATCGGGCAATAAAATCTGGAAAATAATTTTTTTCCATTCCATCTTTTACGTATGGAATGGAAAATCCGAGGTAATCATTTTTTACATAACTTATGATTTCATCAATATTTTCCATTTCCTTAGCGGCAATACGTTCCCAGTCGGAATCAGCTACTACGGCATTGACATGACTTTTAGTCGTATAATATACCTCACGGCTTGTCCTGCCATTGACATACTTTGTACTACCAAATTTCTCAGCGGGTCGTGAAAATATTGGTCTAATATAATCTGTCGAATTTTTCTGTGTATTTATACCACGAACAATATGGTCCGTAACAACCTGAGGATTATCATAATCAATGAGACGTTTGTAAATCGGATTGTTATCACCTACCAATAAAACACACTGATTATACCAGGCCTTAACGACATCCTTTAGTTGATTAAAGAGGCTGAAATTTAAATTTTGATCATCATCAGAAAAATGAAGTCTCAATAATTCTTTGGTAATTTTGTATATAATTTCCTGGTCGCGCATTTCATGAACACTCTTTTCTTGTAATTCACGTTCATCTTTTGAAAATGCACTCCCCATTGTAGTTCGAACTGGATCTTTGGTCACATCAACTTCATACGGTTCAAGATTAGAGAAATCATAAGAAATAGTATCATCGGTATATTCTTTGCGATAACCATTCAATATCGGAAATGTAATTTCATAATCTTTTTGTCTATCAGGAATGGCAAAAATACCAGTTGTTTCTACTGGATTTGGAATTACTGTTGTACCTTGTTTAAATAGATTAAATGGAATTCCTATTATCTGAGCATATTCAGCTGGAAATTTATACGTAACGATTATCCTTTTATCATTCGTTGGATTATCATCTTTATCATAACCCTGTAAATCATAACGTATTCTTCTCAGTGCCCGACCAGCAACCTGTTCACATAATAACTGAGACCCAAATGCTCTGAGTCCCATGATGTGAGTCACATTATTAGCATCCCAACCTTCCGTCAACATGGAAACAGAA
>DASQZP010000112.1:0-2940 GCA_035638655.1 Bacteroidales bacterium | reverse complement strand
TTTGTTTTCTTTAGCAGCGGCATTAAGTGGCCTGTCAGGGCGAAATGTCCCAGGTGGTTAGTACCCATCTGGATTTCGAAGCCATCCTCAGTTTTAGAATATGGACTCATCATCACACCGGCATTGTTGATTAGAATGTCGAGCCTGTCATATTTTTTCATGAACTCACCGGCAAACGATTTCACCGAGTTCAGACTGGACAGATCGAGTTTCATGACTTCAACTTCTGCACCGGGATACTCGTTCCGGATCTTTCCGGCTACATCATTCCCTTTTTCAATATTCCTTACTGCCATAATAACTTTTGCCCCTTTTCCGGCCAGCACCTGGCTGGCCTCTTCTCCCAGTCCGCTGGTTGATCCGGTTATAATTACTATTTTTCCCTTCTGATCAGGGATGTTATGATGTGTCCATTTTTGTTTCATCGTAATTTAAGTTTTATTGAATCATTAAACATATAGTACCAACAAATGTAACCTTTTGTTCAAAGATTGGTATTTGAAAGTTAGTATTGCATGGATACATAAACAACATACACGGAAGACAACCAGCATGAAATGCCGGAAAATCAATAGTCATGGATAGGAACCACACGCATTATAAATGCCTGCCTGACTACTCAGGCAGGCAGGCGCGCGAGTGCCTGGAAGCAAAACCACAAGTCGGGAGACTTGCCGCAGCGGGGGTCAATGGGTGGAAGACCAATAGCAAAACCTCAAGTCAGAAGACTTGCGGCAGTGGGGTTATTTACCAGAAGCAATGAATCGCGTCTCTCCATCCTCTACAACCTCTAAACCCTCTAAAACCTAATTACCTGGAAACCATACCCTCATCTTACCTGCTCCTCTATTGGACCAGATATAATAGGGGATGAGCGTTACCTGCTTCCCTGAAATAGTCCCTTTAAGTTCATTTACTGAGTTGGCCAGCAATGTTGTTTGTGTAACCTGAAGGGAATCACCGGTTGTGAACTGAACAGCCATTAACTCCGGGTTGTCTGCTTCTTCGCCGCAGTAAACGATTGGCCCGCATTCAAATGCAACTTTGTTTACATCATCTTTGACATTCGAATTCGCCCTCACTTTCCTTACTTTCATGGGTATTATAAGCTCAACCTTATCGCCCTTGGCCCATTCTCTGGGGATCTCAAGATATCCGTCTTTGACGACAGGCTCAACGCTTTTTCCGTTTACAGTTAACTTCAGGTCAGACTTGAGATCCTTGCTGTAGTGGTACAGATCACCGGGCAAAACCTGGTTACGCGCCCAGCCCGGGATACGCATTTTTAAGTTGAAGCGGGTCTTTTGTGACGGATCAACAGTTATTTGTATGTCGCCATTCCAGGGATAATCTGTTTGCAAAGAGATCTTCACCGGCTGCTTATTTATTTCAACTTCTGAATGATTGGCGATATACAGATTCACAAACAGGTCATCTCCTTTCTTCGCATAAATAAGTCCGGGAACTGAGGGTAAAAACCTGATCATATTGGTAGGACAACAGGAGCAGTCGAACCAGGGAGCACGGGTTAAATGACCCTGGTTAAATTTGTAAGCTCCGTCGGATTCCAGCGGGTTTGGATAGAAAAATTTCTTCCCGTCCAGGGAAATTCCGGAAATTAGTCCGTTATAGAGTGTTCTTTCGATGATGTCATAGTATTTTGATTCACCGGTCAGCATAAACATTCGTTTGTTCCAAAGCACATCGCCGATGGCGGCACAGGTTTCATTGTAAGCTGTTTTATTGGGCAGCTCATAATTGGCACCAAAAGCTTCTCCTTCATGCCTGGATCCTATGCCACCGGTCAGGTACATTTTTTTAGTGACAACATTATCCCACAAATTATTTACGGCATTCAGATAGGCAGAATCTTTATACAATGCTGCTATATCCGTCATTCCTGCATACATATACACTGCCCTGACAGCATGTCCCACGGCTTCTTTCTGCTTAGTGACGGGCATATGATCCTGGTTGTAGGCTCCGTAAAGTTTGTGTGAAGTAGAATCGCCCCTGATATCCAGGAAGAACTTCGCAAGCTTCAGATATTCTTCATTCTTTGTGATGCGATAGAGTCTGATCAGTCCTGTTTCAACAATCTGGTGCCCGGGAGGTGTTTCCAGCTTGTCATATCCAAAATTTTTAACCAGTAGATCAGCATTTTTAAGTGCTATATTCAGAAAGTTCTTTTTGCCTGTCGCCAGGTAATGGGTTGCTGCAGCTTCAAACAAATGACCGCTGTTGTATAGTTCATGACTGGATATTTCACTGCCCCAGCGTTCTTTTGAAGGCTGTACCCATGGGGCAGGCGGGTTCAGACTGTCGATGGTAAACCAGGTAGTCAGATAGCCATCCGATTCCTGACCGATTCTTATGATGTCAATAATCGAATCCAGGTAAGCATCAAGCGCCGGGTTAGGCTGACTGATCAATGAGGTGGATGCACCTTCGATAATCTTATACAGGTCAGTGTCATCAAAAGGCATTTTACCGCATGTTTTTCCCTGTTCCACTTTTCCTGCGATAAGGAAGTTCTTCATCCGGCCTTCTTCATCACACTTTTTAAAAGCATAATTAATGGTTGTATCCTGGATCAGCCTGATTTTGGGCAACCAGAAATTATCATTAATAACGACATGCCTGATATCTACTGTCGAAACAGGATAATCTGCATTATTTTTATCTTTCTTTTCCTGACTGCAACCGGTAATTGCAAGTATTGAAATGAGAATTAGTAAATATTTCATGCTACTTTGTGTTGATTGGTTAGTAATTTGTTTAATCTGTTTTTTATATTAATCTTAAGCAACTTTCAGAGACCTTCCCACTGTGTTAATAACTTATTGTTATCCTGTAAAATTTTCTGCCAGCTTTTGTAATCACCACAGGTGCCTGACAGTTTATACTAAATTCCATATACTGGTTTCATTTATTAAATTT
>DASQZP010000111.1:0-4975 GCA_035638655.1 Bacteroidales bacterium | reverse complement strand
TGAATCGGGGGCAATTGTAAGAAAAGGGACAGCCGACAGAATTGCATTCATCTGGCCTGCCAGTTCTTTACTGCTTAGCTGTCCGAATAACGCGGGAGCAGCCAGGCTCATCAAAAGTGCAGTTATAACAATGTTTTTGTTGGTGATCATAATTTCTTTTTTATCAATTTTTGTGGAACAAATATAATTATTAATTAAAATTTCACGAGCATTAATCTGCTTAATTCACTACCAGCAACTTGGCTGTTTTCTGAGCAATACGGCCGTCTTTTGTAAGGATCCTTACCCGGTAAATATATATACCGTGCCCAAGACGGTGGCCATCATCTCCCTCCCGGTTCCAATGTATCGGGTTAATGCTGAAGCCGGTAGAATACTCATCTTTTTTTATCACTTTCACCAGTTGTCCTGACAGGGTATATATTGACAATTCAACTGAGAAAGGCGTATCCGGCAGATTATGATCAAACCGGAAATAAGTATCTGTTGAAAACGGATTGGGGTAGTTGTATAAATTTGATAAAACAATTCCTCCGTTATCAACTACTACAAAACTTAACTCAACTTCTGAAGAATTGTTGTATACATCCCAGACTTTTAATGCAATTGTATGCGTACCTGTTGAAAGTTCTGACAGCGGAAAGATAACTGTTCCGGTAGTGAAGCTGTTAAGATCGGCTGTATAATAGTCATTCAGAACGTATTTGTCCTCCCCGCCGTCAAGGGTGGCAGTAATATCATGACCGATACCGGAATTGGAAGTGTTTATTCCGTGTAAATCACTTATTCGGGCAAAAAGAATGGGATCAGAACTGGTAATTCCTCCATTAACAAATGTTGTATCATTCATATAGATTTTAATCCCCGGACCTTCGTTATCCGACACCACATGTTCCGAAAGTTCCCCAATGGTTAATGTATCGCAGCCATTTGCATCAATTGTTCCGTTATCAGCATAATAACTTATCTTACCAAAACCTGTACTATAATTTATATCTTTTGGAACGATAAAGTCCAGACTGAACTCACCATTTTTTACTGTGGCCTGACCTTTATAAATTGTATTGTTTTGAACTTCAAAACTAAAAGGTCCTGAATCAGCATCATTCTGAAGATTATGAGTTATCATCGGTTTATCAAAGATGGTAGCATACACTTTCCCGTTAAAATCGTTTATTTTATTGCCTTGACTGTCTGATACATAACCAGATAAACTCACTTTACTTAATGCCCTGAGCGTATCAGCATCTCTGTTGAATTCCTTCCCGTTGATTGTTTTTGTGTGAACCTGATTTGACGGGTAAGAAAGTTCCAGGGCCGGATCGCCCAGCAGGGTGAAATTACGTTTGTTTGTACTTTGATCTGCGGTGTTTTTAGAGCTTTTAATGATATCTCCAAGTCTGAACCGATGGCCGTTTTTGTCTTTGTCAAAAACATATTTATAGAATTCTATATTCAGTTGGAAATTTGGTGAAGAATAAACCAGTCTCGTTGTTGTAAAAAGTGCTATCGCACCACCCTTTGGATTAAGAAGAACCATTTCACCTGAAGATGTTTTATCTGCATATCCATTGCTTTTTTCAACGTCGTCGAATCGACTGAATTCACATGTCGCCGTGACAAATACAGGTAATTTATCCATGTTGTTCCAGGACATTATATCGGATCGCTGAATGATCTGCTCATGAGCCAGGTAGTTTTCGTTTCCATGTCCGGTATAATTCATGATCAGTGCTCCCTGTTTCATTCGTTGATTGATCGCTTTATTGACCTCAGGGTAGAACTGACCTGCAGCATTTGAAACCTGAGGATAAGCATCCAGATAAATTTTCTTTATATTATAGTCCGGGTAATGTAATTTAACATAGTCGGCAAGTTGATCAGCCTGTATCATATGAAGATTATTGTTCTGATCATCTGCAATAAAGCATATATTATTCTTCCAGTCACCAAGAGACTTTGGATCCATATAATTTTTGATTTTATTTAGAACTGCAGCAGCTTCATCTGTTGTCTTCACAGGGAAGCGACCAATGCCCAGATCAATTAATCCGGAAGCTCCCCCCTCGTTTTCATCCAGTAAACCAAAAAAATCGTCTGAAACAAAAGATGCATTTTGTTTGATAGAATTTTTCGATTCATAGGTTGGGATGAAGTTTGGGTTATTCGGATCATTGTGCAGGTTGTCATATGAACCATCACCAAACAACAACAGATATTTTGGAGTCTCTGAATCATTAGAGGCTTTATTATAACACATGCGGATAAAATCTCTAATAGCTGATACATCGCGCTTTCCTGAAGAAAACTCGTTGTATATCTGATCTGTTGTTACTACCAGGACAGAAAGGCCAGAGTGCGTTGCATGCAAATCGGCCAGTTGTTTTGCATAATCAAGAAAGAGCGGATGAGTGACAATGTACATTGTATGCGGGCTTGCATTATGCAGGTTCTGATTAGGTATCTTTCCGGTGCCTTCTGATTTATAATCAATTCTGAAAAGATCATTTGCATCCGGATTGAAAACAATATACTTCCGCAGCGAATCACTGGCATCTTTATAATTCATTGAAGAACCGGAATGATTGGCAACAATTTCTAAAGGTGCCAGTGGATTTGTAATATCCCAAATCAGGCTTGAAGCTTTTGTTCCTGATAATTCGTACCTGGAAACTTTACCAGGTCCAACACCCCTGCTGTCGCGGAAGGGCATCTGACTGCCTTCCATTATCAGTTTTCGCCTGGCTGTTATGTCAATGTAACCAAGCCAGCCCTCAGCAGTTGCATCACTGTTATTGCTAAATTGAACCTTAATGTCGATATTTTCTGAGTTGCTATTAAAATCTTCTTTAAAAGTTTTGGTTGATGCATAGTTGCCTGTAGTGCTGAGAACATCTACACTACCCAATATAGAAGTACTTATTTTGCTACTATTTGAATAAAAATTAAACGCAGAAGATACTTTTGATCTTGCAGCAATCAATGCTGATACTGACACTGGTTCATTAATTACCCGGTTTTTAAATTCAAAATTATAAGCAGCTGATGATGCCGGACCAAAAGCCTCTGTAAACCAAAGAGAACCGGACCTGAGCAGGTTATACTTTTTTTCCTCAATGTAGTGCAATGCATCAAAAGAAGTAGAGGTATAGGTAGCTTCATTTTCAGAAACTTGTTTTTTCTGAATGATTTTTCCTTCTCCCAGTGAGGAAGTAAGAAAGTAAAAGGATGCCTGCGAATAGCCGTTTAGGGTATGGTGAAAAGTTCTGGTTGTTTCTGAATAATCCCAAACCAGGGGGCCTTCTGCATAAAAGAGAATATAATCTCCCTCATTAAATATGCCATCAGTGCCTTTTTCAAACATAACCGGATTTTCGATAAGACCGTCAGGTCGGGGATCGTTGTTCATTAAAGGCAGCATTCTGCCCCCGTTTCCGTAAATTCTTACGTTGGCCGGGTCAGCTATTCCTATCTCTTTTAGTTCAGCATAAGAAATTTTATAGATTCCACTTTTGGCAACTTTTATTTTATACCAATCACCATTAGCAAGAACCGAATTGTTTTTATAAACTATTTCTTTTGTTGATTTTAGCTGAACAGGAACGGATAATTTTAATTCTATTTTAAAAGATACCAGTTTTTCAATTTTGCCTGTTTCCGGATTCTTACGAAGAGGTACAAATGAAATTCTGGCATAGGGGTGCTTATTAATTGAATTTGTGCTGCTACTAATAACCGGTGTTGCCGACAGACTCAACAAAACTGATGAATCCCGAACCTCCTCAGGTAATAATGGCTTATAAGTGGTATCAGTCAGACGAATTGAATAATTCCGGACCTGAACCGGCAATTTGATTAATTCCCCGTAATATGGGAAAAGGGTATCCGGATTGCTGTAAAAAACACCTTCGAAGTTAATTCTCAGAGGTCCGGATGAATCCTTAGCAGCTTTCCAGGTAATTTGTCTGCCGAAAGAAATTACCTGAGCAGGGAGATTATAATGAATACTTATAATTAGAAATAAAAAAAGCAGGATTTTTCTCATAAACGGTTATCTTCTTCATTAGTAAGGGTTAATGCTGCAGAGAAAACAAAGTCATCCGGGTTTGGTTTGTTAATATTATGGTTTGGAAATCTAATTAATAAATTAATGTTTCCTGCATACCTAAATTTTATCATGGGCAATAACCTGTTTTAGATGTATTTAAGATATACCATGAAACAACCCGTGTTTCAGATAAGGAGGGCTAAAGTAAATATTTCCCTTTAAAAATCATATTTTTGTATATAATACATTAGAATCAGAAATAACATTTTATTATAATTTTATGCTTACATAAACGTTATAGAAGCAATTTATATTGCTTTAAAAAATAGTGTCAAATAGAAACATGCCAGGATATTTGAAGAAACGGGCTCTGATAGTGACAATTTTTGTACTTCAAACGGCATGTATGGAGGCACAGGATGTCTATTTTTCTCAATTTTACTTCAATCTGATTGGACTAAATCCTGCTTACAGCGGAGAATCCGGAGAGCGTGCTGCTGTTCTCACGTATCGCAATCAGTGGCCAGGTTCTAATGCGCGGTATGTAACCTATAGTGCAGGTTATGACCAACCCTCTCAATTTTTGCATGGAGGTATCGGTTTCCTCCTGAGCAGAGATGAACAGGGAGGCGGAATATTCAACCGTCACACCTTTGATGCTATCTATGCCTATCACCTTGATGTAAACGGGGATATTTCTTTAAATGCAGGGTTTCAGGCCGGGATAGTACAAAAAAGTCTTAACGCCGGCAATCTGATTCTTCCTGATATGATTGATCCCAATACGGGTAATCTTATTGCGGGAGGTGAACAGATTGCATCTGAACAGATCATTTTCCCCGATTTTACTTTTGGGTTAGTCACCGGATATAAAAACTTTTATGGCGGAATTGTATTATCACATCTTACAAAACCACAGGAATCATT
>DASQZP010000110.1:0-2046 GCA_035638655.1 Bacteroidales bacterium | reverse complement strand
AGCCCTTTCCTGTTTGATTTTTAAGAGTTTATGATTCCTTAAAAATACAAAATTTGGAGGGCTTATTCTACTTTAATTACATGAATTACAATATGTTATAAGATTTTTTTATCCCCTACGAATCAACTGCGAAAGTTGAGTAGGTAAAATACTATCTACCAGATATTTTATTTTGAATTTTATAAAGGATATCAGAAACCAATGTAAAATTATATAATATTCTTTTGGTATTGTCTATATTAATGTCGATGTCTCCTTTTAGTAATATATTTAATATTTTTAAAAGTTCGATAGATAGTTTTTGATAAGTCTCTCTATCGTAGTGTCTTATATTATTGGTTAGTTGTGATTTCCTATTTATGATTTTTCTTACATCTAACAAATAAGTGCCTTTTGTATCATTAATAAAATTATCTAAAGCCTTATTCATTAATTGATGTCTTTTCATTGCTCCGGGCTCATCCTTATTATCGAATCGAATTTCCGCACCATTAATAAATATAATTGGTATGTCTGGAGGTATAATAAGTCTAATTTCTCTAAGATTATTTATAAAGTTGTCTGCTGATATATGCCCTATTGATATAAAATTATTTGAAAAATAATTTAAAGTTTCTTGACTTATTGTTGTAATATTTCGCGAATTAAAATTATCGATTATATTTTTGTGATTATTTTTATTTGTCCAGGTATTACTATATGTACCAAAAGGTAATTTGATATTATAATCTTTATGTACATAAATTTGTTGGGTATAGTCCATTAATACACTATAGACCAAACAGTCGTAATTAAAATCAAAAACCTTTGTTTTGTAAAAATTATTATCTGTAAAAGGTATAAATTTATTTTCTTCAATAAATTTTTGCTTTTCTAACTCTAAATTTATAGAATCGAGTAAAATTTGCGTATGCTCCTGATGAATTGGAAAATTTAGTCGTGAAACATAATTAGTTTCTTCTTCTAAAAGGAGATTACTACCTTTTAGGTAAAATAACATTTGATCTAAGTCGCATCCACCCTTAAAAAAGATTTTATATGTAGATGCAGTGTTTTTTATATGTTTTATTTTACTTTCAGTTTTGTTAATTGTAAACTCGCTTATCCAATTTGGCTTTGATTTATTTAAAATTTCTGCCACTTCCGGGACGATATTTATAGATGGGAAGTCTAATTTTGCATATATATATTGCGCCACTCCCAGATTTAAAATTCTGCAAGAAAAAACAAAGTGTTTCAGAACTTTAGTTTTTTTATTTAGACTATAAAATCCCACAATTCCATAATCTCCAAATTTATCTTTTACATTAATAACAGCTGATGAATATTCATTGCTTTTTAGTAAAGAATCAATTTGTTCTGGAGTTGATCTTATTTTTGTGAAATTAAGTTGATTGGTACGCTCAATTAATTCATTAATTCTATTTTTATGAGAACTTGTATTATGAATAATCTCAATTTTAATATCCGAAGACTTCAAAAAATCTATATTACTGTTATACTTTATCTTCTCTTCAGCCTTTTTCTCAAGAATTTTATACTGTTTTAACCTAGTATGATTAATATCTTTCTTACCAGTAAAAGCTTTGTGATTTAAAATTTTATTTATAAAATTAGGTTTTCGGGTATGCAAATTAGGATTGTAAAATTTAGCCTCTTCAAGATTCAAATGATTGTCATCTAAAAATAATACATTGATATCTCTTAACTGGCATTTTTTTATTATATCTTGGATAACCAATCCCTTAGGTGACCATGTAATTGTTGGGAATATAAAATAATCCCAAATACCAAATTCAATCAGTTTCTTTTTTACTTGTTTAAAATCATTTTTTGATGCAATAGAATTTATGATACCCCTATTGGTCAATTCTTTGACTAATTTGATATTCCGATTTATGGGGGTAATTAAACCTTCTGAAAGCGTGCCTTGCCAGAAGGTATCATCAAGATCCCATATAACTAATTTTATCTTATCCATAATATTAAATTTATTGATCTTATAAATAAGCCTTTTTTTAATGCTTTTAGGCGTATTGCTAATAT
>DASQZP010000109.1:0-7397 GCA_035638655.1 Bacteroidales bacterium | reverse complement strand
AGACAAGAAGACCTGCAACAGCAATAAAAATATATTTAATCATATTCATTATCCTTTTCATAATTTATTAAAATGACACTTTTACACCAATATTGTAAAACCTGACTTGAGGCGCACTACCAATGCTGGTTATCATCAACTCGCGTTCTTTAGAAACAGTTAATAAATTTTCGCCGCTTAAATATGCACTTAACCTCTTTATAGCTGAGCTTTTTGAGAAATAATCAGATAAATCGTATGTGATTTGTATCTTGGATAAATCGAACCGGTTGTATTCGTATTTCCAAAATGTAGAATTTCTGAAATTATTAGTGTTTTCAGTTGTGGTTAATCGTGGATATGTTGCAGTGGCTCTGTTTTGTTCATTCCAACGTCCTAAAACCACTTCCGAGTATTTTCTTTCACCATAAACATGATAGTATGAACCGCCTTTAAACCTTGTTGCTCCGGTCACACCTGTTCCCAATGCAAAGAGTGTAATTTTATTCCATTGTAAAGAAAGATGTATTCCATATGAAAAGGGAGGGGCTGACCAACCGCTTTTACCCAGATCAACAGCATCCTTACTATCCACAACACCATCTTCGTTAACATCCTTGTATTTTAAGTCACCGGGTTGTACTTCTCCAAAGGTTTGAACAGCATGGTTGTTAATATCATTCTGATCAACGAAAAATCCTTCACAGATGTAACCCCATGTTGCATCCAGTGGCTTACCGGCGCGATACTGGTAATCATACTCATAAACTTCATCCCTCTTAGCAGCTTCTGATGTATAAAACATCCCGCTAACTCCTGCGGTATACCTGAGCTTTCCCACATTTTGATTCAGGTTCAGATTAAAATCTACTCCTGATCGTTTGTCGTTATTATAATTTATGTACGGTAGAAATGATTCACTGTACGTGCTGTAATAGGAGGGAAAAACAGTGGATGCCCCCTGGGTCAGCAAGCCGTCTGTATACTGTTGAAAATAGTTGGCATTAAGGTCAATCAAATTTTCGAAAAACGAAGCCGAAAGTCCGGCAGAGATTTCTTTCCTCTGAATAAATGATAAGTTCGGATTATTTCCTCTTTCAGAAGTTGTGGTAAAACCTCCTGCAGCCCCGTCAAGCCAGGTATACCAACCTCCTTTATTATCAAAATACCCTTTATACATATAGTATTCATCGATATCAAGATCCTGATTAAGCAGCGCATAAGAGGCATATATTTTCATATTATTGATAAAGGAAAGATTATTCCGGAAAAATGATTCGTCACTCAACCTCCAACCTATTGTAGCTGAAGGCGAAAAAGCATCTCTGTTGCCTTTTGGCAATTTTGCAGAATGAACCATTGTCCCGGCAAGATCTAAGTAATATTTATGCCGGTAATTATAAGAAACCTGTAAACCAAGATTCAGATTACTTATCCGGTGATATTGGCTTCCATTATGATCCCCGTCGGCTGAATTTTGCACCTGATACCCCCAGCCAAGCAACTTAACATCTACATTATGCTGATCAGCAAAGCTTTGTTTATAATTAAGCCTTGAGGAGAAAGTCATTGTTTGATCATACGAAGTAGCTCCGATATATTCATTGCTGGATTTGGTGTCTTCGTTGTACTTCTGCAAGCCAATGATCATGTCTTTACCATTCATCGATGACCATGAAGGTTCAAAAACTGCATAGGTGTACCTGAATGCCTCAGAATAATAATCATTATAATCAACACCAAAAAATGTATTAAATGACAAGCCTTCCAGTATGCTTCCGAGATCTGCATCTACCGCCTGTTTAAACTGGAACAAACGATGCTTGTTTTTAATGTACCCCGCTGCCAGCATATCCCCAAAGACATTTGACTGTACAACAGAACTACCACCAGGTAGAAACATTCCGTCTATAACGTGGTTGCTGTTTTCCACCATTGTTTGCAAGGTCGCATTATTGGGATCAAACATACTTATTGGCACCAATGGTGATACGCGGTTGGGCCGAAGTGTCGCGGCATCATTCCAGAAATTACCACGTCCTGTATAATCGTTGTTAAAAACTACTCCAACATCAGTAGAGGCTGAAAGCCAATCGGTGAGCTGCATATCAACATTTGTTCTTAAATGAAAATTTTGATTATTATTGTTCTTATACTCACCATAATTTATCAATTCGTTATTATAAAGCATACCAAAATTTGTGTAATAACGTGTTTTCTCCGTTCCTCCATAAATTTCAGCAATCACATCTGACTGGTTATATGCTTTTCTTAAATATTCAGCACTATAAAAATCAAGATCGGGATATTTGTAAGGATTTTTCCCGGAATAAGTATTATATATATCTTCCTGGGTGTATTTTTCAGTAATCCCGTCATTACGGCATGCTTCATTGTAAAGCGTCATGTAGCTTGCTGCATCCAGATAATTCGGATAGGCCTTAGGAACAAAAAGGCCACCATTTGCAGTAACATCAACTTTAAGAGGAGAAACCTGTCCCCTTTTGGTGGTAATAAGCACTACACCTTTTGCTGCTTTGCTTCCGTAAAGCACAACCGCGTTGGCACCCTTCAAGATAGTCACTGAGGCTATTTCGGAACTATGAATTGTGTTTATTGAACGAGGGATGCCATCGATAAGCACAAGCGGAGATTGCCCCCAGATATTACCAGTATATCCGCCTGTTAAACCGATAACATCGCCAATGCCATCTGCTGAATAGCTTTTTTTGTATAACGCTTTAAAATTGACCGTTGAAATTGCACCCACTAAATCAGTTTTCGGAACTTCGCCAAATGCAACATCAACCAGGCTATCGCCTATATATCCTTCTTCACCGGCTACAACTGCTGTTTTAAGAGAATCGTAATTTTCCTGAGCATTCACCAAGGAAATATTCATCAGGTAAAGAATGAATAATATTTTACAAATATTTAATGCTTTGTTCTTCATTTCTCAAAAATTTGTATTTGGTTGGTTGATTAAAGAACATGTATCCCTTATCAACCTTATACATTTACTTATTACCAACCCGGGTTTTGTTTGAATTCTTTATAAAGGTTAACATCTGACTGCAGAAACGGGAACCAGTAATGTTTAACTCCATAATTTCTTTCGTGAAGGATTGTTTCCCGCAAATTCAATACATGCCCTTCCTCGGGATTTTTATAAAGCTCAGAGGAGGGAACATCTCCTGCCCGGTCGAACTGAATGGCTGTTTTTAATGTATACGGCCGTTGCAGCAATAACTTCCATCGCCGCAAATCAACAAACCGATGACCTTCGAAGGCTAATTCCACAGCACGCTCTCTTTGTACTTCACTCATAAAGCTATCCGTATTCCCAAGAAATTTATCAGCAACCTGTCCCACACCAGCCCGGTCTCTGATAATGTTTACTGCATCAATAGCACTCAAACCATATCCTTCTGCTTTTGCATCAGGTGAACCGTAACCAACAGCAGTAGCTTCAGCATACATTAAATAAACATCAGCCAGACGCATAAAACTCAATACCATGACATTACCATCTTTATACCCGTCCCAGTCGTTCATGAGCTTTGAAGTAAATTTTGAATTCATATACCCTGTAAGTACAGCTTTGGCTCCATTTGCAGTCCGGTATTTACCACCCGAATAAAGACTTGCATATTGCTCATCTTCTTTTAAATTATTCTGCGCGTTTAATGCACATTTTACACCATCAAATATGATATCATGGTAGAATCGCGGATCCCTGTTTTTCCATTGGTGTTCAGGATCATACCCTGATTCCGGATCGGTAATGGGCAGACCATTAGCCATACCATAAAAATCAACATAATTTGCAGCAGGATAAACTTTTATTCCAGAAGCGTTAATTACCATTGGCCTGTAATCATTTACCTGATTCCATCTGAAGCGGTCGTTGGAACCGGACAGATTCTCCATGAATATTGCCTCTTTCAATCCGGGTATTTTGCCTCCCTGATTTCGTGTATAAAACAATTCAGAGTAATTGTCAAAACCAGCCAGCGCATACCGGTGGGTAGATTCTATTAAAGACAGTGCCTCGGCAAATGCATCTGCAGCACGCACGCAGTAATCAGTGTTATATGAATCTTTTCCGGTAGATTCTTCATTCATTAACGGACTGCCGGCCCATAAAAGGTTTTTACCTAAATAGGCCAAAGCCATAATTTTATTAATGCGCAAATTATTATTGCCGAGCGTTAATTTACCAACAGCAGTATTATCCCAGTCGATCGGGAGTAAATCGGCAGCCTTTTGAAAATCTTTGGCAACCATTTCAGCAGTTTCCTGATAACTTAACCTGGGTAACCGGAAAACTTCATCAGAAGGTATTACATGATCAATATAAGGCAATCCCCCCCAATATTGCATCAACATAAAATGGAACCATCCTCTGAAGAAATATAATTGTCCGGCAATAAGATCTTTTTCTTCATCCGTTGCATTAGTTAATTTATCAAGGTTCTCAATACCCACATTAGCTTTTCTTATACCGTACCAGGATAATCCCCAAAGTCTCCCTTTGGTAAACCGGTCATTACTGTTTGGTGATCCTCCTGTCTTAAAAGGGGACCACAAAGAAGTATTCCAGGCCCAGAAATCACCATACTCAACATTATATGCAAACATACGTGTTTCAGTGGGCTCCCAGTATTCATCATCCCCGAAATTCCAGTTATTATGATAACCTGCTCCACAGAACATAGGGATACAGTTGTAAAGTTCTTCGGTAAATCCCTGAAAATTTTTGAAGCTCTCAAAAGCCTCAGAAGGTGCTATTTCACTTTCAGGTGCTTTATCCAGGTATTTGGTACATGAAAAAATTCCGGGGAGACCTGTCAGTAAAAGGGCAAATAAAATTGTTCTATATAAATTCTTATTCATTTTGCTTGTATGTTAAAATGTTATATCTACACCAAGATTGATTCTTTTCGCCGTGGGATAAGCACCAGCACTGGAGCTGCCATTCGTACTAAAATTAGACTCCCGGTCGTCCGGCATTTTTGTCCATAGCCATAAATTAGATCCGTTTAAATACAACCGGCACTTACTCATGCCCAGTCTGTTAACCCAGCTCGACTTAAAAGAATAGGATAATTCTGCATTTTTCAATCTTACATATGATCCGTCATATTGGTATCTTGTACCGGCAGCTTCCTCCCCAAGGGTAGTCATCTTCCTTGGTACCGGAATTTCACCGCCGTTTCCAACTGAATAATAGGTACCTTCAACATAGGCTACATTAGATTGAGAATGGAATGTAGGGAAAGTTACCTGGCGGGTTACATTATTTACCGAGTAAAATTGTGTTGAAAATCCAATCCCTTTCCATTCAATACCGAATGTTGCACTGTAGGTATTTTGAGGAATATCAGAATACTGGTAGGGTGCCCTGTCGTAGTTATCAATTATACCGTCACCATTAAAATCAATAATATTATAATCACCGGGTAATTTGTTATCATTATTTGTTATTCTTTCGGTACTTCCCAGGACATCATCCCAGCTGGTTAAAAACCCGTCATTGATATATGACCTTACCTGATTAATAGCAAACCCGGCACGTTTCTGATAATCTGGCAGTAATTCAGGATCATCAGCAAATTTAATACTATTAGTGGCATGCGTCATATTTGAAGTCAGCCAGATATGCAATTCAGGATTAAGTGCTTTGCTCAATTTAAGCTCCACCTCATATCCTTTACTTTCAACTTCACCAATATTAGCTGGCGGGGCTGTTGCACCAAAATACGAGGGAATTGCTCTTTGGCCTCCTCCAAGCAGAATGTTTGTACGCTTGTCTTTAAATACATCAACTGCACCTGAAATAAGTCCATTCAGAAAATTATAATCAACCCCGATATTTCTTTTCTCTACCGTCTCCCATGAAATATCCGGATTGCCAATTTGACTGATCCTGTAATAATCATATGGTGTTGCTGCTGGAATATCGCCCAGATATGTATTGCCACCATAACTCCAGATATCATCATATAGAAAACGAGCATTACCAACCCTGTCATCACCAATCTTACCCCATGAACCGCGAACCTTTAAAACGGATATAAAAGGGAGATTGTTTTTAACGAAATTTTCTTCACTGATCATCCATCCTCCCGAAAATGAGGGAAAGAATGCGAAACGGTATCCTGGTCCGAATTGTTCTGATCCGTTATATGCTCCATTAACTTCAACAAAATATTTACCTGCATAATTATAAGTAGTACGGAATACCCAGTCCTCACGATACCCGGGAAAATTGCTGCCA
This sequence comes from Bacteroidales bacterium, assembly GCA_035638655.1. Taxonomy (GTDB): domain Bacteria; phylum Bacteroidota; class Bacteroidia; order Bacteroidales; family DASQZP01; genus DASQZP01. Next base: position 1,138 of record DASQZP010000109.1, on the reverse strand, counting down.
ATTGTTTTTTGTTCACGGCTAAACAGCCCCATTGCCGTAACATTGCTATTATTAAACGAATGATCATAATAAAGCTGGGCATAATAATAGAGCCTCCTGTACGTGTCATTTACATTTACTCTTCCGCCAAGGGTGGACCAGCGAATACCGTCAGAATGATCTAACCGTGTGTCTTCGTTTAAAGGTTGTTCGTATACAGTTGTCCCGGTCTCAGGATCAATCCATTTACGTTGTGCATTATTATATAAATCATTTATACCGCGCTCTATTTCTCTAAAACGGTTGTCTAAAGACAAACCACCTTTAAAACTTAACCCATCCGTAATCACACTCAGATCCTGGTTAAGTATAAAATCGGAGGTAATCTGTGTTTGAGTTCTTTTTTCATTTCCTGATGTCGCGAAAATATATACTGAATTGGCCTGGTCATAATTACGTGGCGCAAACCATCCCCAGGTGCCATCAGAATACACGGGTCGCATTGCGTCGGGAGCCGTCAGATAAGCCGCTTTCCAGTAATCCGCATCCGAATCTGAGGAACCCCATGGTACTCTTCGCACACCATTTGATCCAAACAAATTGGTCGAAAACCTGGTACTTTTTGTTAGCTGAAAATCAAGGTTGCCCCTTACATTTATCCTTGTAAAACCATAGCCGGCATTATATCCACGGTTGTTCCGGATGTCTTTAAATAAATCTCCTTCATTCAAATAATCAACTGAAGAGAAGTATGCAACCTTATCCGTTCCACCTGTCACATTCACACTTGTATTATTAGAGAGCGCGTAGTCTTTGAATAGTGCTTCTTCCCAGTTGGTATTGGGATAACGGTCCCATTCTTCTGTATTTGCAGGGGTACGGTATTTATCTATAATTCCCTTGGGCAAATACTCGAGCCAGGCGCTATTGGGGATCAGTGCAAGTTCACGTTCAAGTGCAGTATTTCTGAGCATCAGCGCATCATACGAATCGTACTTTTCAGGAAGTTTGGAAACAAGCTTTACTGTCTGGTTTGTTTTTAACTGTACACTGGCTTTACCCTTTTTACCACGTTTGGTTGTAATCAAAATAACTCCATTCGCACCTTTTACACCGTATACAGCCGTAGCTGAAGCATCTTTTAAAACCGAGACACTTG
>DASQZP010000108.1:0-2265 GCA_035638655.1 Bacteroidales bacterium | reverse complement strand
TTCATTTCGCGGACTTAAATAATGATGGTAAAATAAATTCATCTGATCAGAAAATTATAGGCAATGGCTTGCCGAAGGGTGAAGGGTCGCTAATAGATACCTTTAATTATAAAAATTTTCAGTTGGTAGTTAATTTACAGTTTGAATACGGTAATCAAGTTGATTGGCCCACAAGATACGAACTCTTAGATAGAACGGGAATTGCAAATAGCTTTTCAGAGGTATTGAATGCCTGGACTCCCAATCATCAAAATACTAATATCGCCCAAATAAGACCAGATGCGGGATATAAGTTACCAGCACAGAATAAGAGTAGTTGGATATTTAACGGATCTTTTATCCGAGGTAAACGAATCCTTTTTGCTTATCATTTCCCACAGAACATGATAAAAAAGTGGAATCTCAAAAATCTAAGAGTCTATATAGCTGCAGATAACTTATTTTTAATTACAAAATATCCGGGTTTTGATCCTGAAGTTTCACAACATCATGGAGGCTTTAATCAAGGTGTTGACCAGTTTGCTTATCCCAAATCAAGAATATTCCAATTTGGTTTGAATTTTAGCCTTTAATCTAATAATGAATGTGCGATATCCAATAATTTAATTTCTAAGATTATGAATAAAATAAAATATATTATACGGTTTTCGTCATATAGTTTAATTTTATCACTTATGGTGGTATTAGTAAGTTGCAGTAAATTTCTTAGTAGTCAGGATCCTTCTAACTATACCGAAAATTCCTTTTATAAAACAGCTACAGATGCTCAACAAGCTGTAAATGCTATATATGCAGATGTTTACGGCTTGACTTTTGATCAGCCGTGGTTGATCGATTTAGTTAGAACCGGAATAGTAAATACTGCATTCCCTGCAGACGCTGGGTGGCCCTCTTTAGTTAAAGCAAAAAATCTCGGTAACTTTTCAGATCACACAGACTTAGAGGTTCTTTGGAATACTTATTATAAAGGTATTGCTGATGCCAATGTGGCTTTAGCACACATACCTGCAATAAATATGGATGCAACACAAAAAAAACAATTATTGGGCCAGGCGCACTTCCTGAGAGCTTACTATTATTTTAACCTGGTTAGGATGTTTGGCAAAGTCCCACTGCTTACAAAACCTGTCGAGAGTTTAAGTAGTTCAGAACTTGATCCATCGCGAGCCCCCGTAGATTCTGTTTATAATGTAATCGTAAACGATTTAAAAATTGCCGATGCGGCTGGCCTGCCTTTCAACAATACTACAGGAAGAGTTACAGATGGAGCGGTAGAATCTCTACTATCTACTGTTTATTTGACGATGGCTGGATATCCTTTACAAGGTGGAACACAATATTATAAATTGGCGAGAGATGAAGCTAAAAAAGTTATCGACTCTAATGCTTATAATTTATTCAATTCATATGACTTCTTAAAAGATCCAACATATGATAATACTGGTGAATATATTTTTGAGATTCAATATGATAAGAATAATCATCCAAATAATTCAATACAAGAAGGCTTTGAACCTTATAGGGCTGGCATTTCTAGGTCTCCAACTGAAGAAGGGTTTGTATGGGTACTTGACGGATTTGTAAACTCTTATAGTAATGGGGATAAAAGAAAAAAAGCATACTTTTACGATCATTATCCATCTTATGCAAATCCGAGTGATACTGTTAATTTTGGAAATTATTATCCATTCAAATTTTTTAATAAAAATTTTGTGAATACCACAAAATCGGGGCTTAATTGGCCTGTTATTCGTTATCCTGAAGTACTACTAAATTTCGCAGAAGCTTCAAACGAGGTGTCAGGTCCAACCCCTGAAGCCTATCAAGCAATAAACAAAGTCAGGGAAAGAGCTGGTCTTTCTGACCTTTCCGGTCTAAATCAGTCAGAATTTAGAGATTCAGTCTGGACAGAAGAATACCATGAAGAGTGTTTTGAAAATAAGATATGGTTTCTTATGGCGCGTACGAGAAAGGCACTTAATTTATCAACCGGTAAATTTGAAAATTACGTAGGTCATACATTCAGTTATGGAATCACATTAAAACAAAGTGATTTATTATTTCCAATTCCAATATCAGTAATTAGAACTAATCCTAATATTAAACAAAACCCAGGTTTTTAAATTAATAAAGTAACCTGTTCTTGAATGAAAAAATGGTTTTGTTTCAACAATCCATTATCTCATATGGTAATGGAATGTTGAATTATTCTAAAAGATAAGTTCTGAGTAATTTCAACCATGATTAATCATTTCAGCCTATCTG
>DASQZP010000107.1:0-6653 GCA_035638655.1 Bacteroidales bacterium | reverse complement strand
TTCCGTCATTCTCCGGATCATATTTAGTCCCGGAAGGAGGATTGTCTGCCAATGCACATTCCTGAAACTGGTTATCCTGATTTCCATTAAAACTAGGATTTTATTATCCCACCACATTCCGGTTTTACCGTCCCAACTTGTCGCATTAAAGTCCTGTGTCCACGCTACTCTTCCGGGAAAAATTCCTTTGGCATCACCCATTGGATTATTTACTCCTTCAGGAGGAGCAATGTTGGGGACAAAATCAGGCTGGGCAATCTGCGCAATCCCAAATCCAATCGATATAATCAGCATCAAGCCACTTAAATAAACCAGTGCGACTGGCTTATTAATTCTTTTTCGGATTTGGTCGTATATCGCCAAAGAACCAATGGATCCAAACAGCCAAATCAAAAAAGTACTGCCTATACCAGCAGCCACTTGCTGACATGGATAGGCAATTCGATTTGGCTTTGGCACTACCCGAACCAGGAACCAGATTATCGCCATGACTCCGATTAGCGGAAAGGTAATTTTGGCATAAATATTATCGAATCTGAGCTTAATTATCTTTCCCGATTTAGGACAACGCCTGACCATAAAGCCAGGAATAAGTTTAGCGATTTTTTTCATAGCCGGGTAATTTAAATGATTAATTTGTCTAATGCATCAGTGCCTCATTGCTTATTATAAAATGGAACACCAGGTTTTCTGTTGTAAGTTTCGGCATGTTAATTTCAGTCAAACAATTATTGTAATTGTTTCCCGGGAAAAACACCAACAGAAGGCATTCCAGGAAAAAGTGCGCCAATAGTCAACGTCTGTAACACCTTATTTCACCATTACATCCATTTTAAAACTTCTAGCCCCTAACTCCCTGGACCTTTCACCCGGAGAAGCATTCCCGATGGTAAGAGAAGCCTTTCCATGGTGCTGCACTCTTTTACCTTCACTGTTATAGTAGGAAAACACATCGTAAGGAATAGCGAAAGCAACATGTTTTTGCTCACCTTTTGCAAAAGATACACGCTGAAAATCAATTAGTGAAGCTATCGGTAGTCTTTCTTGATCGTTATCGATGCTCATATAGAGCTGTACGACCTCATCCTGCGCAATATCTCCAATATTCTTTATTTTCAATGAGATTGAAAGTTCCTGTCCTTTTTTTATTGTACTACTGCTAACTACTGGGTTTTCCCATTCTAACTCACCATATCCCAAACCATATCCAAATGTATACATTGGACTCTCTTTCATATACTTATATGTTCTTCCGTCCATCGAATAGTCGTCAAAGTCGGGTAATTGTTCTACAGATTTCGGGAAAGTAATCGGCAACTTCCCGGAAGGAGAGGTTTCGCCAAAAATGATATCTGCAACAGCTTCTCCACCGCGTTCTCCAGGATACCATGCATACAATACGGCATCGGAAAGGCTTGCTACTTCTCTCAAATCAAGGGGCATTCCGGAACAAATAACAGTGATCACTTTCTTTCCTTTTGATTTTGCCTGTTTATTAATTTTTCTCAGTAAAGTTATTTGACTTTCAGGTAATTTCATATCGAGGTTGTCCCCTCTATCTGATGAAGCAATTGATTCTCCTTCTTCACCTTCTAATAAAAGGGTTTGCCCAAGCACTACAATGGTGGCTTCTGCAGCAGCTGCCTGTCCACTAAACCAATCCATACTATTTTTATTTTCCGTTGTAAGCAGTGCTCCTTGTCTGTATTGAATCCTTGTTGATGGGGATATTTTTGCTGCCACTCCTTCTAAAATGGTTTCCATATTGGAATTCACACCATTATAATTACCCACAAGTGATAATGTGTTTGCTGCAAGAGGACCAGTGAGATAAATAAAATTGCTGTTGGGATCTAAGGGCAGGGCATTATCATTCTTAAGCAACACAATTGATTCTTGTGCTGCCTCTAATGCCAGTTGTTGTTTAGGCTTATCATTAATAGCGCTGGTACTTATTGATCTGTATGGATTTTTATCGGGATCATCGAACATTCCAAGTTTGAACCTAATTTTCAATAATCTTTCCAAACTCTTGTCCAAATCTTTTTCGGTGATCAAACCTTGTTCAATTGCAGCTTTGAGACCTTCTGTATAAATAGTCCCACAATTTATATTCACTCCGCGTTTTAAAGCTAAAGCTGCAGATTCGATATAATTGGACGTAATTCCATGATTGGTGTGAAAATTTGCCAAAGCACCACAATCACTAACAATATATCCCTTAAAATTCCATTCATCGATTAAAATATCCTGCAATAATAAATTACTGCCGCAGCATGCCTCATCATTCGTTCGATTGTATGCACACATAACTCCTTCTACTCCTGCGTCTACGCATTTTTTGAATGCCGGCAAATAAGTTTCTCTCAAATCCTGAGGACTGGCAATCGCATTGAATTTATGTCGCAATGCTTCAGGTCCACTATGAACATCAAAGTGTTTGGCGCAAGCTGCTACTTTTAAGTAGTTAGGATCACATCCCTGCATTCCCCTGATGAAAGATGCCCCCAACGTACCTGAAAGAAAAGGATCCTCTCCATAAGTTTCCTGTCCGCGACCCCAACGAGGGTCCCGAAAAATATTTACATTGGGCGACCAAAATGTAAGTCCCTGATAAAGAGTTTGAGTTTTTCCACTTTCCAGCAAATGGTTATTAATTGCCCGGGCTTCATCAGATATTGCATCACCAACATTTTCCAGTAAGGCAGGATCAAAGGTTGCCGCCATCCCTATTGCCTGAGGAAAAACTGTAGCTGGTCCTGAACGGGCAACACCATGTAAAGCTTCACTCCACCAATTATATGGATCAACACCAAGCCGGTCAATTCCAGCGCTGGCGTTTACTGTTTGTGAAATTTTTTCATCAAGCGTCATTGCATCAATCAATGCAGAAATGCGAGTATCCATATCCAGCTCGCTGTTTAACCATTTCTTATCTTGTCCGGATGCACTTATTGTTAAAAGAAGTGCGAAAAAGATCATTAAAAATCTCATAATAGAACTATTTGTTAAATTAAATATACTTTAAATGTTTTTTTGGATTAGGAGTTTACACGCATGACTTTTCTATTAAAAAAACAGAATCAATCATTAATACCATCAATTGAATAAGCAACGAAGTTTGGGCTTCAGACATAATCTTCATATAATTTATAATTTATAGTGCAAACTATTGTCCGTTGCCGGATCATCAAATTGGAAATGAGCTGGCAAGGGGTAACATTGGTTATTTTTAAAATTAACCATCCCTAAGGGGTGCCTGCCGCCGTTCAAATAATTTGATGTTGCAAATCTCAGACTAGGCAAATTCCCCGCGGGATCAAGAATTGCCAACGCAAGTATATATTTACCTTCCGGTACATCTACATTAAATTTTCCTTCAACCGTATTCTTTTGTGGCTGTTTTTGCCATTCACACTTTCCGGTTGCATTCCAATTCGGGTTGGGGACAAATTCAGACCAACCCGAGACTGGTTTCCAGTCCGGATTTGTCCAACCCTCGCCGGGCATCCATTTCCGGATATCTACATTGCTAAATTGTTGTTTCCAAATTACTTCATGGGTTTTAGTATCCAGCAATGAAATTTCTACGGGCCAGTCATAATAAAAAGGTGCTGATCCTGTATTGGTAACATCAAATGATACTTTTAATGAATCGCTTAATGAGAGTCGTACTTCGTTCAGTTTGAATCGATATCCAAAAACTTTTTGGATTTTTTCAGCACCATTAATTGCATCTTCATTCTTTTGGTCATAATTTACAATCCACCTCAGTTGCGTACAATGAAGCCACCGGATTGAATTAATAACAAAATTACGGTGTGCTTCAATAGCTACGCTTTCGGTAGGTGATGCCCCTGGTTGAATGTCACCATTTCCCCAATCGTAGGCTACCTCACCGCCAATATAATTCTCCAGGTAACGCCCACTATCATTCATTAGCTTGATACTGTTTCCATGCGGCCACATTTGATCGTAATGAGCCCATGAATCCCAATATTCACCGAATGGATGATTAGTAAACCGCTCCCAGTTTCTCCTTACCGAAACCTTCTTATGTTTGAATGCTGAAGCGAATGCATCTCCAACCAATTTTTCCATTTCAGGTGTAGGAAATGGTGAATGCTGTTCTCCCCATTTACCAAAAATTCCCATTTCAATGAATGCCACCCGTGGATCGTTGTCCCAACACTGCCCAAGCCTTTTAATCAATCGTAGCACCCTTTTCTGAAATTGTGGACTTGAATAATCCATTTCCTGCATATCTGAAGGCCAGTGTTTTTTGTTACCACTATAGTGTAAATAGACTCTTGGAATTATTTTAACATTTTTTGCCTCAATTCCATACCAAACACTATCGCAATATTTTTTTATTTTTTCAATACCGTCTGATTCATGATTTTCAATCTCATTCCAGGGAATATAAGTCTGAGCAGTTGTCGCCCATGGATGATCGTGAATGCCATTTGTAGTAAACCCCTTTAATGGATTGCGCAGTGCATGTTCGTATTTAACAGGCTTTACAGTTATATATTTTTCTTTTTCCCGATAGGACGAAAACAGGAAAAGGCAAATTATAAGTATAACTGAGTATATTTTTAAAGACTTCATTTTATAATTCTTATTCTTGTTTTTCTTGCAATTAGTAATTAATATGTAACATCAACTTTTTTTATTTCTTTTTATAATGGATAAAAACCACATCCTCGCCGGGTATTTCAAAATTAAGATTTTCTCCATCTTCAATATATTGGTGATTCCATATATCATATAATTCATAAGAGGCATTTTTCATTAATCCCAATTGCTCTTTATTGAGTTTTGCAATATCCAGATATTCATTTTGGTTAAAAATTCCTATCCAGCCTTCGTTGTCCAAATTCTGGTAAGGTGTTCTCCAGATGTAGATATTTGTGCTATAATTGTGAATTCTTGACTCAAGTTTTCCGGTAATACCATTTTGATCACACTTCAACATATCTTCGTTTGTTAATAATTCAAATACAATATTTGGTGAGGATGTTAATGCGCCACCCATAAAAAGTGGTGAAGCTGCAAGTGCTCTTTGGGTAATGAATGTCTTTTTTTGTGCAAAACTGAAATTATCCAATCGGTCATAGCCCCTTGCACTGAAGGCACGGTCATTACTCCTGGGATTTGAAATTTTTATATGTCCAAATGGAATCATATCCATATCAAGCCAAAATCCCTTGCCGGAAAAGGGTTGCATTTTTTCCCATCGTTCAAAACTGATTTGGATATCTTCACTTAAATCCCAAATATCCCGTGTAATCCTAATCATATCTGCTCTTTTATATGTTTCGAAATAATCAGGGTTAATATCGTCTCCCGGCGAAATACTCAGAACAATTTTCCGTCCACATTTTTCAATGGCATTGGCAACAGCATTGATTTCCATGGGCTTATGAACTATATCATCATACTTAATAAAATCTACTCCCCAGCCGGCAACCAATTCTAAAATGCTATTGTAATAAGCCTGCGCCCCAGGTTTATCCATGTCCACTCCATAGTTTAAGCTACTCCAATTACATGTGTCATTTGTATCCGCGATATCACGGGCAAAATATTTTGTGCCTTTAATTGGTAGGTTTTGCATAACCGCTTCACGGGGTATACCACGCATAAGATGGATGCCAAACTTTATACCCTGTTTATGGGCACGATCTATAATATCTTTAAAACCATTTGGAAACAATTTCTCCGATGGGATGAAACGTCCATATTCATCAATATTCAGGTGTGCTTTATCTCCTTTTGATGGCCAATTTTCTCCCGGCTTCAAATCATAATCTCTATACCAACCGGCATCGATCACAAAGTACTCATAGCCATATGGTTTTAGTTTTTCAATAAAAACATCGAGGTTTTCATTAAGAATGTTGGCATCTGCATTTGAGCCATAACAATCATAGCTGTTCCACCCAAGAAATGGCGAATGTTTTTGATTAGAAGTTTGAGCAATAGTTGGGAGCACTGAAAAAATCATTGCAGAAATCATAAGGGTAGTAATCCATTGTTGCCTGTAATTCATTTTATTGGTTTTTATGTAGTTACTAATTTTAAGTGCTTTTTAAAAATTCAATGTATCATTATCGTATGGAAAATATGCATTAAAAAAGAATTGATGCATTCATATTGATTAAACTCCTGGTATAAGCATAACGTATTGATTGTTATTTTTTGCATAATCTGCGTAGGTAATGGCAAACCAAATTAGCCCATGATAAGCATCCGTGATGTGGCCAATAGTTTTTTTCTTCAAGATTTTATACTAATGAGTTGGCTCCTTATATTTTTTATTTTAACGTGCTGTTAATGGAGCATGAAGGAATTCACAACAAAGAATTCCTTATTTAATTGTTAAAATGTAAATAAATCGAGAAAACGTAAATGTTTCTATGTATTATGATGAGCCATTATAAGATTGAATCAGAACAGGCAATACCTCTGTTAGCAAATGCATTTTACAAAAAACTTTGTTTTGTAATTATTGTCTGCACATCAATTATGATTCTTTTATTGCGCAAAACATATTATTAAAACCGAACCTGAAAAAAGATAAGCAGGTCTCCCCACTTATCTTTTTATTCTAACTAAAACTTATTACTCACTATTTTGTTAATGTAGCC
>DASQZP010000106.1:0-5905 GCA_035638655.1 Bacteroidales bacterium | reverse complement strand
AAATCAATCCCGAAAAAATTACCCGAACTCATCATAAGAAGAACGGCATCATTTTCTTGTTGAACGGTTTGTTCTAAAAAGCTTTCTAATTGTTCGCAGGCGGTCACAACCAACATATCATTCCGGCCGAATGCACGTTTTACTTCTTCAGCATCCAGTGGAGCAAGCTTTTTATGTTTCAGATTTTCCGGATTAAAAATAACAACCGGCACATCAGCTTTGTCCATGGCACCTGAATATTCCTGCAAAAATTCTTTTCTCAGGCTGCTGAAAGTATGCAGTTCCATACATGCTATAAGCTTTCTGCCGGGATATTGTTCCTTGACGGCCTCAATGGTAGCTTTAAGTTTGGAAGGAGAATGGGCAAAATCATTAAATACGGTAAGTCCCGGCCTGTCGACAATCATTTCAAGACGGCGGGCCGCACCTCTGAATGATATAATAGCATTGAAAAAATCAGCAGTGGCAATACCGATGGAACGGCAAACGAGATGTGCTGCTTCAAGGTTTTGAAGATTATGACTGCCAAAGATCTTAAGTAAATATTCTTTCCCTTCGTATTTTACAATCGTTTGATTATCCCTGGTTACAGCCCTGAAACCCGGATAAGGTTGCTTTACCACAGTTTCAGGAAGGGAACGGGCAATCTTTTTTAATTCTTCATCACCCTGATAATAAATGAGCGTTCCTCCATCCGGCAACAACGCGGCAAATTTGTGAAATTGCTCCACATAGTTTTCGAAGGTTGGAAACACATTGATGTGGTCCCAGGCAATACCACTTATCACAGCAATATCCGGGTGATACAGATGAAATTTTGGTCGGGGATCAAGGGGGGAGGCCAGGTATTCATCTCCTTCAATAATGGCATATTCCGAACCGGGATTAAAATCAACCATGGTTTCAAATCCCGTGATCTGCGAACCCACCAGGTAATCAAAATCGTAATTCAGGTGATTAAGTACATGCATAATCATGGATGTGATTGTTGTCTTTCCGTGACTCCCACCGATCACTATTCTGGTCTTGTTCCGGGTTTGTTCGTAGATAAACTCGGGGAAACTCAGGATTTTCAATCCTCTTTTTTCTGCTTCGTTTAATTCAGGATTATCACTTTTTGCATGCATTCCCAGGATCACGTAATCCAGCGAATCAGTTATCTTCCCGGGATTCCATCCTGCATCAGCCGGCAGCAATCCATATTTTGCAAGCCTTCCCCTGGAAGGTTCAAATATCTCATCATCCGATCCGGTTACCTTATGGCCTTTCTTATGCAGTGCTATGGCCAGGTTGTGCATGGCTGCCCCACCGATTGCAATAAAATGAATATTCATCGTTACTTTGTTCTTTTGTAGTTTAATCTGTCAAAACACTCTTTTCATCCGGTTGTTTTATATTTGCAAGATACAACGGAAAATACAAAAAGCATTTTCTCAGACGGTAAGAAATACAAATTAATTATTCTGTTATGAAAATTTTCCCGGTAAATATTACGAATTTTAAAATTGACGGTGGTGTGATGTTCGGTGTTGTCCCAAAGGCCATGTGGCAAAAGAAATATCCTGCCGATGAACACAACCTGTGCAACTGGGCCCTTCGCTCGCTGTTGATTGATACTGGCGACCGCCGGATTCTTATTGATAACGGCTTTGGAGACAAGCAGGATGAAAAATACTTCCGCTATTTTTATCTTAATGGCAATGATTCGCTGGATAAATCACTTGCCAAACATGGTTATACGAAAGATGATATCACTGATATGGTCATCACCCACCTGCATAGCGACCATTGTGGCGGGGGGATTCGCAGAACAGCCGAAGGAAAATATGAGACTGCATTCAGGAATGCTACCTATTATGTAAGCCGCAGTCAGTGGGAATGGTCGCTGGATCCCAACGACCGCGAAGGAGACAGCTTTTTAAAAGAGAATATTCTTCCCATACAAGAAAGCGGGCAATTGCAACTAATTGATCATGATACAACGCTCTTCCCGGGATTTTCAGTCAGGCTGTATGACGGGCATACAATGGGCCAAATGATTCCTTTTATTGAATATGAAGGAAAAACCATTGTATTCGTTTCCGATCTGTTCCCCTCGGTGGCTCATATTCCCCTGCCCTGGATAATGGCCTACGACATCCAGCCAATGGTCACGCTGAAAGAAAAAGAGGATTTCTTAAAAGAGGCAGCGGAAAATCAGTATGTGCTTTTCTTTCAGCATGATATTTTCAATGAATGCTGCACTGTAAAAGATACGCCAAAAGGCATTCGGGAAGATAAGATCTTTACATTATCCGAAATGTTTTCCGGCTAATATTCTGTTTTATCTTCATGACGTTTCCAGGCAGAGAATGCCTGGGCAGCTTCATCCCGTAACAACTGACGGGTTGGGACTTTTCTTTTTTCAGGTTCCAGTGAGATCTCTTCATAGATCAGGGCATCATCGAATCCTGCCTCCTGCGCGTCTTCCCTGGAAGCGGCAAAATATAACTTATCAAGACGTGCCCAGTAGATTGCGCCAAGACACATCGGGCAGGGTTCACAGGAGGCATAAATCTCACAGCCACTCAGATCAAAGGTCTGCAATTTCTGTGCGGCTTCCCTGATAGCGTTTATCTCAGCATGCGCAGTAGGATCATTATGGGTGGTCACCTGGTTCCCTGCACTGGCAATTATCTCACCATCCTTAACAATTACTGCTCCGAAAGGGCCTCCTCCATTCTTCACATTCTCTACACTGATATCAATTGCACTGCGTAAAAATTTTTCTGTCATAAAATTATGTTACCTGATTAAATTTATGTTGCTGTTATTTAACAGCCTGTTAATTAACCACAAAACCAATTATTCAAATCTCCAGGCTATTAAATCCACTCCGGCTTCTCAACTATATTTCCGCAATAAAGCCCACAAGTTTTAAGTCAGATTATAAGGGCTGACGAAAAAAACGGGTACTAATGCGGGGTTGCTCGATGCCGGTATGGCATACGAAGATACAAAAATCTTTCGTTGAATGCCATATAATCCGAAAGGCCTTATCCGGTTGAATAAAATTAAAATAAATAACCCTTATTTTTGCCCGCAAACTATCAACATTCTGTAATTTTACAGCCTGATTTTTCCAATAATGATTACCGACCTTTTTAGTCTGCTTAGGGCACTTACAGTGCGAAGAATAATAAATTACATGATGCTGCGATTCTCATATCTCAGGGCGTTGATGACCGGAAATTATCATATTTCAGGACTCCCGGCATCAGTCTCTCTGGAGCCGGTCAATTTTTGTAACCTGCACTGCCCTGAATGCCCTGCGGGAAAAAAAGAGCTAACCCGGGAAACGGGTGAACTCAGCCTTGAGACCTATACAAAAGTGGTAGATCAGTTGCACACTAATCTTATCTCCATATTGCTTTATTTTCAGGGAGAGCCCTACCTGCATAAAAATCTTTTTGAAATGATCCGTTATGCCCGCAAATACAAGATTTATGTACTCACATCTACCAACGGACAGTTTCTGACATCAGTCAATGCAAGAAAAACGGTGGAGTCGGGATTGAACAAACTTATTATTTCTGTGGACGGCACCACCCAGGAAACTTATGAGCAATACCGGATTAACGGCAAGCTCAGCAAGGTTACAGAAGGCATCAGGCAGTTGGCCTACTGGAAAAAGAAGCTGGGTAAGAGAACACCAGTACTTGAGGGCCAGTTCCTGGTATTCAGCCATAATGAACATCAGAGGCAGGAATTCAGAAAACTTGGCAAAGAATGGGGCCTCAACCGGGTCGTGTTTAAATCGGCGCAGTTCTATGAACCACAAAATATGCAACACATGTCTCCGTCAGCCAGTAAGTACATCAGGTATAAAGGCGGAAAGGAATTACAACTGCGCAGAAAAATACGAAACCGGTGTTTCAGGATGTGGCATTCCGGTGTTATGACCCGGGAAGGAAGCTGGGTGCCTTGTTGTTTTGACAAGGATGCAAAGTATGTATTAGGTAATATGGATACAAGCAGCCTGCAGGAGATCTGGTTCAGTAAGGAGTATGAAACCTTCAGAAAATCGGTACTCTCAGACAGAAATTCCATTTCCATGTGTGCCAATTGCACAGAATAATACAATATTTTATACTTTTGCACTGCATTTTTCTCAACATTTCGACAGGGACCAGTGTTGAAACAATATAATAATTAGAGTTTGTCAATAAAATCAAGTGTCTGGATCAGAATGTTCGAGAACAAGGCGTGCAAAAATTTTAAACCGCAGTATACTAATGTATATGAGGAATTAAAATTTTTGCAACAACGCAGTTATCGGACATTATGGACAGACACTAATTAAACAATAACACAATATGAAACCAACTTTACTTATACTTGCTGCCGGAATGGGCAGCCGATACGGAAGTCTGAAACAAATTGACCAGCTGGGGCCTTCCGGCGAGACTATTATTGATTATTCTGTATATGATGCAGTACGGGCAGGTTTTGGCAAGGTGGTATTTGTGATTCGAAGAAGTATTGAAGAAGAATTCAAGGAAGTTTTTCTGAATCGTTTCGGTGATAAAATTAAGGTAGATTTTGTACTCCAGGAGCTGGATAATGTACCGGAAGGCATATCCTATTCAAAAGAACGGGTAAAGCCCTGGGGAACAGGACAGGCTATCCTGGTTGCCGCTGAAAAGATCAATGAACCATTTATTGCAATCAATGCAGACGATTTTTATGGTGTTGAAGCCTTTAAAGCGGCTGCTGCGTATCTCACCAGGATCAGTGACCTGGAACAAAATGAATATTGTATGATAGGGTATCAGTTGAAAAACACGCTCTCAGAATTCGGCAGTGTATCCCGCGGAATTTGCGAAACTGATCCGGAACAGTTCCTGCAAACTGTAACCGAAAGAACCAGCATCCGTGAAACGGGGGGTAAAGTCATTGCTGAAGAGAATGATGAACATATCGAACTGGATCCTGATGCCCTCGTTTCAATGAATTTCTGGGGATTTACTCCCACTGTTTTTGATTTTCTGAAAGAAAAATTCAGGGCTTTTATTGAACAGCATGCCAACCAGCCAAAGGCTGAGTTTTATATCCCGGTTGTGGTTAATGAGCTGATACAGGCCGAACAGGCCCGGGTGAAGGTACTTACCTCCACCGGAAAATGGTTTGGTATAACCTATAAAGAAGACAGGGAAAAAGTAGTACAGGCAATTGCCCACCAGGTGGAAACGGGACAGTATCCTGAAAAACTCTGGTAACACCGGTTTTCATAAGAATCAATCAGGAAAAGTTTAAATTATTTTTCAAAAAATTTTATCAAACGAAAAAAATAATTACTTTTGTCGTCCCTAAATACATTGGTTACCAGTTTAGTTTAAAACGTACAAAACACATATTTAAAAAGAAACATAATGGCAAATCACAAGTCATCAATCAAGAGAATCAGACAGAGCGAAAAAAGGCGTTTACATAACAAGTATTATGCAAAGACCACCCGCAACGCGGTAAAAAAACTCAGGGAAGTTTCCTCTAAAGAAGAAGCCACTACCATGCTTCCAAAAGTTACCTCCATGCTTGATAAGCTTGCCAGGATTAATGTAATTCACAAGAAAAAAGCAGACAATCTGAAGTCGAAACTTTCACATCATGTGAACGCACTCTCCTAAGAGTCGGATTACAGAGATTTACTATACATTACACAGCCTGACGGATCAAAATCTGTCAGGCTTACTTGTTTATACATATAAAGAATTGTAGAGGGGGCAAAAGGTATAAGAATGATGGATACACGCAAAGGCCTGCCTGCCGAAAGAAGTACAGGCAGGGTATCTGATTTTCAGCTATTTCACCCTTTAGGGCTCGGGGCAAAAAGTAGCTGAAAATCCTGGTATTGGCTTTTCGGAGT
>DASQZP010000105.1:0-2585 GCA_035638655.1 Bacteroidales bacterium | reverse complement strand
TTCACGAAGAGTAAGAATCTCGGTAAGTATAAAATAACCAAATATAGTAGCAAAAACCGGCTCAAGGGAGAAAATAATAGCTACCCGGAGGGAACTTACATACTGCTGTACCCATACGGTGATAAAATAGGTCACCAGTGTTCCGATCAGGCCCAGATAAACCATGGAAATCCAGGCTCCGCCAGAAACAACCCCTGTTTGTCCGCCAGACACCAGCCATGCTGCCCCGCTGGCCAGGGTAGCTCCCAGAAACTGAAAGGTTACAATCGACAGTGCTTCTCCTTCTTTAACATACCTGCCGGCCAGCACAATATGAAAAGCACAGGCAATGGCTGTGATTATGGTGATCAGATCTCCTGTATTCACCGCTGTGTCAATGTCATAGGTAAGCAGGAATAGTCCGGCAAAAACAACAAGCACAGCCATTACATCAATTCTGAAAAGCTTAATACCAAAGAACAACCAGAGAATGAACGGAACCAGTATGACGGCTGAACTGGTGATAAAAGCGCTATGTCCGGTGCTTGTATATTTAAGTCCGATGGTTTGTGTAGCATACGTAGTAGCCAGTAGTACGCCCAAAATTGTTCCATGCAACATTGCCTTCCGGTTCATGAATCCTTCCGGCCTCCTGATCAGCTGGATCAGTGCAATGGCCAAAAATGCCAGTCCGGACCGCACCAATACGATGAAGTATTCATTTACGGTTGCTACCGTATCTTTGATTATAAAAAAAGTCGATCCCCAGATAATCGTCACGATTACCATCCAGAAAGTATACATAAAGTGAACTGTTTTGGCCGCAAAGATAGTTATTTTTATATCCCCTCAAATCGCATCCTGTAATTCCTTTGGCTTACGAATTCCCGATCGGCACGTAGTTCCGATCATCTTACTGTAATACCTGAGTGTACCTGTTTTCCTTCGGACAGTGGCACCTAAAAGTGGTTTTATTTATGATAATATTTTACTGTATATTTTTAGTAAATCTAACTATGTAGAACATTTATTTCATATTGTGTATCAAAAGACACATATTGATTTTTATATTATTCCTATCTTTGCGGGATCAAAAATTATAAATGTTGTTTTAAAAAGACATGGATATAACACTGTTAAACAACATCAGTAAAAACACCCTGGCAAGTCATTTGGAAATTGAATTTACCGGGGCAGGTGAAAACTGGCTGACTGCCACGATGCCGGTGAATGAAAAAACACAGCAACCTTTTGGTTACCTGCACGGTGGTGCCTCGCTTGCACTGGCTGAGACTATTGCAAGTACCGGATCGTGGGCACTCTCTGATCCAGATAAACAGCAGGTTTTCGGTATCCAGGTAAGCGGCAATCATATTGCCACAGCACACAAAGGTTTTGTAACTGCCACGGCCCGGATCGTTCACAAAGGTAAACAAACTCACACCTGGGATGTTACCATAACAAATGAGAAAGGGAAAGAAATTTCCCTGTGCCGGGTTACCAACATGATTGTTAAAAAGAAACAGTAATCAATGCAAACGCTCACAGATAAAGATACAATGATTCAGCAGGTTCATCAGCTTTGCCTGCAAAATCATCTTACTTTTGTATCCTACCGCTACCCACGGAAAACAGAGATCCATACCATGATCCAGTATTCCGGTGACCCGGTAGAGCTTAACTCGCTTACTGACATAACCGGTCAGCAGGGATTTGTGGTGGCACCGTTCTCACCTTCTCCCAATACGCCGGTTTACCTGGTCAGACCCGACTATTATTTCACCGATTCAGAGATTGATGAATCATTACTGAATGAGCTCAGCGAACAAAGTAATTCAGCTGCAAAGATGGCCCTCAACGGTTTTCACCAGGAGGTGTCAAAGGAGAAATATATGCGGGAGATCAACGAAATTATCGCGGAAATCAGGAAAGGGGAATTCGAAAAAGCAGTGCTCTCACGTATTCATCCTGTTGAAGGGGATTATGAACAAAAGATATCAAGGATCTTCTCGCTGGTCTGTGAAACCTACCAGAATGCTTTCGTATATCTGTTCAGGATCGGACATCATTTCTGGCTGGGTGCTACTCCCGAGCCGCTTATCTATTCTGATCAGGAAAATTACCGGACTGTATCGCTCGCCGCTACCAGGATGTACAGCCAGACCAATACTGAGATTTCCAACTGGAACAAAAAAGAGCGACAGGAACAACAGTATGTAACTCATTATATTGAAGATGTGCTTGACAGGCTTGGAATCCGGCAATACCGAAAATCAGGTCCGTCCATCCGCAAGGCAGGACATCTTCTCCATCTTTGTACCGAGTTTGAGATACCTGTGCAGGAGGTAAACGACCAGTTAGGTGCGTTGATCAGCAACCTGCATCCCACTTCCTCGGTTTGCGGTCTACCCAAGGAGAAAGCCCTGGGAGCTATAAGCAGGCTGGAAGCACATCACCGCGAATATTATGCAGGTTTTCTGGGAACTATTAACATGGAAGAAAAAATAAAGTTGTTCGTTAACCTACGGTGCATGAAGATCTATCCACACCACCTGGCCCTGTTTGTAGGGGGTGGTATCACAGCCGATTCATATCCGGAGGATGAA
>DASQZP010000104.1:0-2955 GCA_035638655.1 Bacteroidales bacterium | reverse complement strand
AACTAGTTCTTGACTATACTTTTTCTTCGAATTTAGAACAGATTTGGGAGTGTTTACTGCCTCGGTTAATGTTTTGGATAGTAATTCTACGTCACCAGGCTCAATGAGCCAGCCATTATCATCACTCACCAGAGCACCAATTTCTCCAACATTTGTTGCAATCACTGCCAAACCCATCCCCATACCTTCCAAAATAACAGATGGCATCCCTTCTGAATAACTTGGTAAAACTATTACATCACACTCTTTCATTATTCTTTTTACTCGATCTTCTTCGTTAATTGCCCCCCAATATTTAATTCCTGACAAATTGAGTTTAAGTTCCTGCGGCAAATTCCCGATAAAATTAAATTCAAAATCATATTTATTATGTATTTTTTTTATTGCTTTATTTAATTCTTCGACACCTTTTAAGCGTTCATATCTACCAATGAATAAGAATTTTAATACTTCATTCTTTCCATTGTAAACTCCTGAAATCCAACTTTTATCAATCGCGTTAGAAGTTTGTACAATTCTGTTTTCTGCAATTCCAGTGTTCTTTAACATTTTTGTAGTATTGCACCCAAGAGAAAAGGTATAGTTTGCGTTATTGACCAATTTTTTGGTTACAGCCCGGAATATTATATTTTGAAGAAATGCGGACAGGGTTGGGGCTTTAAAATACATATTATATCCGTGGAGATTCACCCCAACCGGGGGAAGTTTATGATTTTTCATTTTATTGTTAATGGTTGCCCAACCAGTAAAACCCTGGGAATAGATAAAATCTATATCGTGGACTTGAATTAAATAATCGTAGATACTCTTTGAAACTAAATACGATTCGTAAATATAGTGTCCGGGGAAATAGGGTAACTTATATTTATCGATACCAACGAACTCAATATTCTTATGCTCCCATTCACCTAGTAATTGATCCACTCCTTTATTATTTGTACCTATGGTGCTTATTAAAAGCACCTTATGACCCAACCGGGCGAGATGTTTTGTCAAATAAAATGAATATTTCTGTATTCCTCCAATGCTATATGGATATATTCCATCAGATAAAATTGCAATTTTCATAAATTTTTATTCCGAGCATTCATTTTTCAACAAACTACCGTTTCAGAAGGAATATGATGTGAAATTACTTTGCCTATCTGATGGCAATATTTAGTCCAGATAGATAATAATTGCTTCTGTAAGAATTCGTATCATTGGGGAGATTAATCCTACCGATTGATCCACTTTTCTCACTTTTAGCATAGTTAAGAAAAATCGGACTAAATTGATTTTCGCTTAAAGTAGACAATACTTGTTCATTCATCTCATTATCCGTACCAAACGGGATAGCAAATGCATTGCTATTATAAATTTTATTTTCTTTTATTCTCTGCAAGTTCATTTGCAGTTCTTCAATGGGAATCTTGCGTAGGATATCATGATTCATGCCATGGTATCCTATTTTGTGACCTGCAGATTTCATACTCTCAATCTGGTGTAGAGATAGAAAATTAAAACGATCAGAATTTTCCAAGATATATTCATCAAAATTCGTGAAGCTATAGTTCGTTTTTAGATCTTCAAGAATTATTTCTTTTAATCTGTAATTATTCAATATTTTGTTCCAGAAATGGAACCGGGCTTTCTCACGATCCATTTCGTTCTGTATAAGAACCTCTTCATCAAGGATTCTGTATTTACCATACGGCACATTCGAAAACCATAAAATCCATTTATCCACCCATAAGAGTTCTCCATCTTTGGCATTAACCATAGAATCAATGACAAAGAAGTACGCCTTGATATTCATTTCTTCAAGAACGGGAAGAGCGTATTTATAATTGTTTATGGCTCCATCATCAAACGTCAGCAGGACGGTACCTGGTTTGCCAACTTCAGTGGTAAACTCAAATCGCTTTTTCATCATCTGAAGTTGTTTTTTAAATACTTCCAGCGAATGCGAATAACTATAAATCATATTATCCTCCATCGCTTCTTCCGGGAGGATATGATGATAGTTTACTACTATTTGTTTATTTCTATTTAGCCAATAAAATAAGTTTATAATACCAGTATAATAGCAAATAACATAAAAAGTATTTTTAAGGAATTTCACTAGTTATAGTTAAGTTATCGTTATACTACTCAAGATGAGAACTCATATTTTAAATATCTATAAAGTCGTAATGATTTATAATAAGTGGACAAATATAATTTTTTAAAAGGTGAATTTTCCAGGGATTTCAAGTAAAGTTTTGGCACATCAATGTTTGTTGCGTCTATATTCTCCAACAATTGAGTGGCATGGCTTACTCCTGTGATTACACTACTCACATTCTTTCTATTCAGAAGCCAGGCCAGAGATAATTTTGCCGGTGTAGTTTCTAATTTTTCAGCTGACTCCACGATCCTTGCAGATTCAGTTAAATTTTTCTCGGTTAACCGCTGTTTAATGAAATTATTAATTTTTTTGTTTGCAGCTCGTGAATTATCCGGGATATTGTTTTGATATTTGCCCGTGAGTATTCCTTCTGCCAGAGGGCTAAACGCCAAAAGCCCAACTCCTAACTTCCGGCAGACTTTCTGGATCCCGTTAAATTCAATTTGTCTGTCAAGAAAGTTATACATCACCTGATTTGAAATTGGTCTATACCCATTTATTCTATCTGCAATCTTACAGGCACGCTTCACTTGCGTTCCTGACCACATACTCACACCCCAATATAAAATTGTACCGTTTCTCACAAGATCACTCATCGCTCTCACAGTTTCTTCCAGTGGAGTTGAGTAATCATAACGATGGCACTGGTACAAATCCAGGTAATCCATATTTAATGCTGCAAGTGACGCTTTTACTTCCTCAAAGATGTGTTTTCGAGACAATCCTTTATCATTTGGACCCTCTCCTACCGGGAAAAATACTTTACTCGCCACAAACAATTTATGTCTTGGAAATCGGGATAAAGC
>DASQZP010000103.1:0-4798 GCA_035638655.1 Bacteroidales bacterium | reverse complement strand
CATCTGCTATTACATCTTTGACAATAATGTTCCCGTTTTGTTCAGCTTCCTTTTGTGCAGCATTTGCAGCATCAAGACCATCCTTTGCAACGATGCGGTCGTATTCAAGCCAGGTAAATACCTTGTCAGCATATTCACGTTCAGCAAGCTGATATCCCCACATTTTGAACTGCCCTTCGGTAAATTTCATAATGTTTCCTTTGTGAACCAGTGTCACTGAAGGTTTATTATGTTCGATGGCATATTCAATGGCACCCCTGACAAGTCGCTCTGTACCTTCTTTGGATACTGGCTTAATTCCTATTGAAGTAGTTTCGGGAAACCGGATTTTGGTAACCTTCATCTCTTCCCGGAGAAATTTCACAATCTTGTTTGCTTCCTCCGTACCTGTCATCCATTCAATTCCAGCATAGATATCTTCAGAATTTTCACGGAAAATTACCATGTCAGTAGTAGTTGGATCTTTTACAGGTGAAGGTACACCCTGATAATAACGAACAGGGCGAAGGCAAACATACAAATCAAGTATTTGCCTGAGGGCAACATTTAGTGAGCGGATACCGCCACCTACCGGAGTAGTCAGTGGTCCTTTAATAGCAACAAGATATTCCCTTATCACATCAAGTGTGTCCTGTGGTAACCATTCACCTGTTTTGTTAAATGCCTTTTCTCCTGCATATACTTCCTTCCAGGCAATTTTCTTTTTACCACCATAAGCCTTTTCAACCGCGGCATCAAGAACTCTTACTGAGGCAGCCCAAATGTCGGGTCCGGTTCCGTCTCCTTCAATAAAGGGAATAACCGGGTTATCGGGTACATGCAGAGTCCCATTCTCGTTGGTAATTTTCTTTCCTTCCATTTTTTTAATTTAATTATTATTTATTCTCTAAAAATTGATTAGTCAAAATCAAGATTAAAATGTTGCTTTAATTTATTCAGAACCGGATTCTTTTCACTCATATATTTGAATTTATCCTCCGGGGTATACAACTTATTATTGTCTTCGCCTTCACTTCCTTCACTCAGGATAGCGTCAATTTCAATCTGGTCATTTCCAAGTGAATTTTTCAGGAAAGCAAGTAACTGATTTTTTATCTCGCGGCTGAAAGTATCAAGTTGAACTGTGTTGTTCATCTCATAAACAAGCCTGTACTCACTTTCAAAAACCGGTTTCTGATTACTCAATGTACTGTACATGCGGGGATTGTTCTGCTTTATGCTGTCGCTGTAACTGGCAATAGCCGCAAGCACCTCCTCCTGAGTAAAAGTACCTGTGCGGCCTGTAGCCGTAATGGAAACCTGTTCGGGTTCAGCCTCAACTGTTCCCCCACTGTTTTCAGTCACATTTTTTACTGCAGTCATTCCCATAGGATCTTTTAGAGCCCCTTTAATAGAAATGGTAGATGACCTTAAGCGGCTTGAAACAGCAGATTTCTCAACCCGGGTAGCTACAGGAGTCTCTGTAACTTTCTTCTTTTCAGTAGGTTTTACCTGAGGCCCTGAATTTATCTCAGGTGTACTGTTTTTTTTTACCGGCTCTGATTCGGTATGATTATCTTTTTTTTTTTCGTCAGACAGTAAACCTGCCAGTTTAATCAACATCAGTTCAACATGCAAACGCTGGTTACGGGCAGCTTTAAAACTTACATCACAATCACGGGTTACTTCCAGCGCTTCCATCAGGAATGCAGGCGAACATTTCGCCGACTGACTGATATATTTTTCTTTAATTCCTGCACCTGCTTCCATCAGATCAAGAGTTACTTTATCTTTACTGACCAGCAAATCACGAAAATGTTTACTCAAAGCGGTAACAAAATTATGCGCATCAAATCCTTTCTCAAGAATTTCATCAAAAATAAGCAGGGACTGTGAAAAATTCTGGTCCAGAAACGCATCAGTCAGCCTGAAATAGTATTCATAATCCAGCACATTCAGATTCTCAATAACAGCCTTGTAAGTTATTGCATTTCCGGAAAAGCTAACTATCTGGTCATAGATTGACAACGCATCACGCATAGCCCCGTCAGCCTTTTGAGCCACAACATTGAAAGCATCAAGCTCATAATCAACCCCCTCCTGTTTGGAGATATATTCAAGATATTCTACTGTATCTTCCACCCTGATTCTGTTAAAATCAAAAATCTGACAACGGGACAGAATGGTCGGGATTATTTTGTGTTTTTCGGTGGTAGCAAGAATAAAAATGGCATGCTTGGGTGGCTCTTCCAGTGTTTTCAGAAAAGCATTAAAAGCCGCTGCAGACAACATATGTACCTCATCAATGATGTAGACACTGTATTTTCCAACCTGCGGAGGAATTCTTACCTGCTCAGTAAGATTACGCATGTCATCCACTGAATTATTTGAAGCCGCATCCAGTTCGTGGATGTTATACGAACGTCCCTCATTAAAAGCCTTACAGGAATCACATTCATTACATGCTTCCATAGTCTGTGTAAGGTTTCGGCAATTAATAGTTTTTGCAAAAATACGGGCACAGGTAGTTTTCCCAACGCCTCTTGGTCCGCAAAACAAATATGCCTGCGCCAAATGATTACTTCTGATAGCATTCTTCAGGGTTGAAGTGATTGACCGCTGTCCCACAACCGATTCAAAATTGTCAGGCCGGTATTTCCTTGCTGAAACAATAAAATTTTCCATATAAACTCATGTACACCTTTATGACCAACAAATATACATTTTTAAATTTTTATAGACTAATGTAATTATTAACACATATCCTAATCCGTTGATTTACAAGATCAATAAATATAAACTATGGTTAATTTCATAAAATTTTAAAAAAATATAAGAGAAATCCATATAATAAAAAATCGCTATAATAACGAGAAAACTTTTTGATTAACAATTTTTTTCATACTTTTGCGCTCCAAATTATTCATTAATTTAATCAAACAGATAAATTATGTTAAATCAGTATGAAACCGTTTTCATTATTACTCCCGTTTTGTCTGAAGCCCAGATGAAGGAAGCGGTTGAAAAATTTAAGAGCGTCATTACCGGGAATGGTGGTGAACTCGTTCATGAAGAGAATTGGGGATTGAGAAAAATGGCTTACCCGATTCAAAAGAAATCTACCGGGTTTTATAACCTCCTTGAGTTTAAAGCTCCCGGCGAACTTATTGAAAAACTGGAAACCCAGTACAGACGTGACGAGCGGGTTATCAGATTTTTAACATTTAAAATGGATAAGTACGCAGTGGAATACAGCGAAAAGAAAAGATCACAAAAAGAAAAAAAGGAGGCATAAACAATGGCACAGAATCAATCAGAAATACGTTATTTAACACCGCCAACAGTAGAGATTAAGAAAAAGAAATATTGCCGGTTCAGAAAAAACAGGATTAAGTATGTGGATTATAAAGATCCTGAATTCCTGAAAAAGTTTCTGAATGAACAGGGTAAGATCTTACCACGGCGGTTGACAGGAACCTCCCTGAAATACCAGAGGAAAGTGGCTACAGCTGTAAAAAGGTCCCGTCACCTTGCAATGTTGCCTTATGTTACTGATATGTTAAAATAAAGGAGGACTGATCATGGAAATTATTCTTAGAGAAGATATTCCCAATCTGGGACATAAAGACGACATCATTACTGTTAAAAACGGATATGCAAGAAATTATCTGATTCCGAAAGGAATGGCAGTTAATGCAACAGTGGCAGCCAAAAAGATGCATGAAGAAATCATGAGACAACGTTCTCATAAAGAAGAAAAACTTCGCGCTGAAGCACATAAAATGGCCGAAAAACTGCAGGATGTCAAAATCACACTAGGGGCTAAAACCAGTACAAAAGGTAAAATCTTTGGCTCAGTGAATACAATTCAGATTGCTGAAGCACTTGCTGAAAAAGGGTTTGATATTGACAGAAAAAACATCACGATCAAGGAAGATCTCATTAAAGAGATTGGTACTTATAAAGCAAAAATCAAACTCTACAAAGATGTTGGTACCGAAATAGAATTTGAAATTGTTGCTGAATAACAATTGAATACTAAAGGTTTAATAAAAAACCTGTATCCATTTCCGGATGCAGGTTTTTTTATTTTATTTAACTGCTATTGTTTCTATTTCCACAAGCACATCCAGTGGTAGTCTATTTACTGCATAAGCTGCCCTGGCGGGCGGATCAGCAGGAAAAAAACCGGAATAAACCTCATTCATATCCTTGAAATTATCCATATTACTTAGCAAACAGGTGCATTTCACAACCTGATCAAATGAATAGCCTGCTGCCTCAAGTATGCTTCCAATATTTTGCATAACCTGCCTGGTTTGTTCTTTAATTCCCCCTTCGATCAACTTTCCGGAAGCCGGATCAAGAGCTATCTGACCAGATACATAAAGGGTATTGCCTGCTTCAACAGCCTGGCTGTATGGACCAACAGCCGCGGGAGCATTAGTTGTATGAATAATTCTTTTCATATTTAACTTCTTTCTGCTTAGGTTAATAATAATAAATACCAATATATTAAATAATCAATTCATTACCACGAATAAAATGAAAAGAAATAAAGAACTATAAAATAAAAAAAACAGACTAAAAGAGTCTGTCAATAAAGTCCAAGTGTCTGGATCAAAATGTTCGAGAACAAAGCCTGTTCCGTTCTAAACGGGAGCATGCAAAAATTTTAATTCGCAGTATACTATTTCAATTGGCAATGGGCAATGAGCAATGGGCAATGGGCAATGGGCAATTAGCAATGGGCAATTAGCAATAAGCAATCGGCAATCGGCAATCGGCAATTAGTAATTAGCAATTAGTAATTAGCAAT
>DASQZP010000102.1:0-2313 GCA_035638655.1 Bacteroidales bacterium | reverse complement strand
TTTGGTTTTAAACTTTTTGCCGATATCCTCAAATTATTTCCTTTGCTCAATTAAAATTTTTTCTACCACCAAACTCCCCAAAATCATTCCCGTTCCTTCCATTCACTGAATTTAATTTGAACGGTTTTTAACGCTATGCTCTAAATTTCTTATTTCTAAACGCAGAAACATTTTATAATTATTTCTTCCCGATCCTTAAAAATCAAATTCCCATTTTTTCTTTTAGCTGGCAGGCAACGTTAAGCATATGTACCGGGGCTTTGGATGTGGGTTGGCCTTGTGCGGCACTGGTATATATGCACTGTTGTACGTATGTGCTTCTACTATTTTATTAGAATTTCAAAAATTATTTCTCAATCTTATTGTTTTTCGGATTATTAAATTAATCATTTTTAGTTCATGTTTCTGCTCATTTCTTTGTTTTTAATCCTGAAATTTGCTTAAATATCTTAATTAATGATCCATTTTTCATGTTTTTTGACGCCTGGGCGTACTTTCCCCTTATATTTTTATGCGGCATCTTGTTTTTTTCGGTGGATGTCTCTTAAAATATCTCTTTTAAACATTTTTGCATTTGCCTGATTTCTCTTTTTGATTATTGTATATTGGTATTCTTTTCTTCGACAACAATTTGAACATACAAGGGGATTTTCTTCTATTTTATCCGATTCAGACATCTCGGGTTTTCCCTGATTATCCACTGAAGGCTCCTTATCTTTACTATGTATATATTCTTGTGGTATCATCACTCTGTTGGAATAAATTCCATAATACCTTACAATTTTAAAATACGGCAAAGGGACATGTTGCAATAACCTGGGGAAAAAATCGCGATAATGTAATCTTAGTATTTCTTCTATCGGCTTTTTATTTATATCTAATCTCTTGTAATTCTTATAGCGGAAACTAATATATTCTGCTTCAATCGAGGTTATTTTATATTCACTTAAACATGCCCGCTTGGAATATCTGCCTATGTAACGAATGACTATTTCAGGATCTCCCATGGGTGGTTCCAAATCCACTATCCAGCTTTTGTTATTTATCCGCTTTAAAAAACGAAGCATAGAAATCCTGTTGGGAAAATTATGTTTTAATTGACCGGCATCATAGTGTTCCATTAAAGCATCCTCAAACTTGCAGCGAAATTTCTTTTTTATAAAATCATAATTTACATACTCTCCCTTTATTGGTACCAGATCCCCTGTTTTTTTGTCTATACCACCCCAGGATACTATCATATGAGTATGCATGTGATTGTTTTTCTTCTCCCCGAAGGTGTGCAAGACAGATATAACACCACATCTAATCCCATATCTATGTAACATCCAGTCTTTTAATGTAGCCGCACTGGTAACCATCAAGGCGTTTAATAATAATTTACGGTTCGCTTTTATCAGGGGAATAAGTTGATGGGGTAAAGTAAATATCGCATGTCGGTGAGACAAATCCAACATGTTATTTTTTATCTTTTCAGCCCATTTAAGTGTATCCTGCCAACTGCATGTCGGACAAAATCGATTCTTGCAACTGTGATATATTTCTGTAATTTCACCACATTCCGGACAGGCATAAATATCTTTCCCCAGGGCTTCTGTCCGACAGACCCGCATAGCATTTACTGCTTTGTATTGTTCTGGCCGTATAGGTACAG
Organism: Bacteroidales bacterium; assembly: GCA_035638655.1. GTDB lineage: Bacteria > Bacteroidota > Bacteroidia > Bacteroidales > DASQZP01 > DASQZP01. The sequence continues at coordinate 659 of DASQZP010000102.1, read as the reverse complement.
AGGGTGATTTTATATAGCTATCCCAATGGGCATTAAAAAAATCTGCCAGACGATATTTTTTCTCTGCTTCACTAATAAATGACACCTTATGTAAATCCCTCTGACACACCTTAATAATGTTTGACTTCTTCAGCGATTGAAAAGGCCTCTATTGCCCCATCCATTAATAATTCCTTTTTACCGTTTTTCTCACCATAAATATTGTCCTGATCATCAACAACAACATAATCATACTTTTCATACAGTTTATCAATATCAGAATCAAAAGTCATTTCTGCATCTGATCTGGGCCAGCCTTCATCATCATAGAAAAATCCAAACTGATCGTCCTGATCAAATAACTTGAATTCTTCTTTATTAATTTTAATCTCTCCCATTTTAATTTAGTTGTTTAGAAGATTATTCGTGCTTTGCGAAGCATTACGTACAACGTTTTACAATATGGTGTCGGCGGGGTTTTTGGAACGCTTCACTATCCACCGACAAAAATGCTGAAACGGAGACGGGACGCTGAATACGGAACGAATCGCCCCGCTGCACTATATTGTGTGTTGAACTAAATCCGCCTACGCGGATAGCTTTATTAAAGTACCCGATTCTTTCCATAATTTGAATCTTTTAACCATAAAAATTTCAAATCATGAGAAAGAAATCAGGCT
>DASQZP010000101.1:0-2287 GCA_035638655.1 Bacteroidales bacterium | reverse complement strand
CCTCAAACAGTGTCATAGATGATTTGATTTTCAAGTCATCAGGCCAATAAACGACATCCTTAATAGACCCTGCTCCGGAATCCAAAAGAGCCTTCGCACACTTTCGCAACCGCACTCCGAGTTCTTCGTGTTGTAGATAAGCCTTAGCCTCGTCAAGGCTTTTAATCTCGTATTTCAATGTTGTCGGACTTGTCCCCAGTCCATTAACCTGTGGGAAAATCCACCACGACCAGTGTGTTTCTTTCTTCCCACGACGTAACTCTAACATCGCCATTTTCCAGGTCGTCTTTTGGGCTTTTAGAAAACGATCAAGATTGAATTCAGTCATAGTACCCTCCCTAAGCGTTCATCATCAAAATTTGTACTGGGACCGTACGAATCAAGAAACCAGCGATAATAAGGCCGGTCAACTATGAAATCTGCTGGAATTGAATCCGTCTCTATCGGTTCACCGTAGGCGTGATAGCGTGTATCTGATCCCTCTCTCGCATGCCGATGATAATCCCAGTAACGTAGTTCTGGATAGAATGTCCCTCCTTGTTCAATATAACCCCAATATTCTCTGAAATTTTCACTCTCCTGTCGAGCCGCTAATACGATCGCACTAAAGTGCATAGAATCCTCCAGATGTATATATATCTTTGATGAGATGTGGTTGCATTTGCTCTTGGTCACTCTCTAGGAGAGGATAGGCTTTATGCACAAAGAGTTGTCTAATTATAAATGAGACAAATACTCCGTCTGGAATTTTGTCAACTCGCACGGGATCATTCTTGCTCAGGTATCGTTCGCTTCCGGGGAATTCATCAGATTCATAGGTTTTCCAGGTATAAATACCATCTTTCTTCCCGGTCCAATGCTTAATGTAGCCCCAGTAATGAATGTTATTCTTATCCTTTCGCTCTCGTCCAACCACTAACGCAGTAAATGGCATAGATTCTCCTTTGTTGTGTTCGTTGTTCTTATGCCAGGAAATAACGCTGTAAAAAGAAAGTTAGATATCGATGATATGCATTTACTAAAACAAGGATTAATCAAATAAATTTACATTTATAGGATGTTTTAAGTTAATCGTTTAAAGATGCATAGAGTTCAATAATAAACAATCCAAGAACCCACCCGTAAAAAAAATATTTAGACATTATTATCGATAGGGTTAATCTTTTTTAAAATTGTCAAATACTTAGTTTGTTAATCTAAACAATTCAATTGTGAACCTTTTAGAGGGGGCGTTTCCTGAATTTGTACACCAATCTATTCTTCCATCATTAATCCAAAAGTGGCTTAAACACCCTTTATTTTGCCAAATTGAGGGATATACAGATGGCCTTCCATTTTTTGAGTGTTTAACATTCCAATTTGGAATATGAGTGTTTTGTAAAGGCAAAGATATTATTTCTCCGCAATTACAAGGACATTTGAAAAGTGCCCAGTAAGGTTTTCCATTAAAAACTACTTCAATAAACTCTTTAACTTTTATGTTTTCATATTTTGGAGTTTTCTCCAAAACGGTAATATTTTTAAAAAATACGGTTTGCTTATTAGATTGTTCATACTTACGTCCAAAAAATAATCGTCTAAATCTTTGTAATATCCAATCAAGCATATTCTGGCACTTTCCCTAATCGTGGTATATCTAATCTATATTTCTCTTTTTTAAATAAAATTTGATGCTCTTTACAATATATGCACCTACCATTATTCTTAGGTTGGTTACTGTGAAAATTCAAATGAATAAAATCAATCCAGATATTATCAAAACGTAAATCTTCTGGAATATTCCTAAATTTCACTAACAGATTCATTAAAGTAGCAACACCATTTTCGGCAGTCATCGAAGTAAAAGGACCCACTCCAGGGGCCTGTACACCGCCACCTGTTAAATAATGCTCTCGTTGTAATATCTCAGCATCAAGGTCTGCTAGTGCAGGATTATCGCTAATTGCTTGTTCATATTCTATCTTTTGATCAGTCACAACTCCTTGGCAACGAAGGCAAGCTCCCGCTTCTGGTAAAATACAACTGACTCGTCCTCTATGATCTCGCAATATTGGATCACCATCCTCCACTTTATCCACAAACCCCGTTAATCCAACATCAATCAGTACCTGCCCATAGTAAAATAATGCTTGGTTTAGAATATCTCTTCCTTTGACATCATCGGTGCATCCAAACAAAACATCAGCTGTCGATATTGCATCCAAAGCTTCGGGTGATTCGTGTAAATACTCGGGGATAGCAATCACAGTTAATTCTAAATTTAGACTATCAATATAAGACTTTAAGG
>DASQZP010000100.1:0-4063 GCA_035638655.1 Bacteroidales bacterium | reverse complement strand
CTACTATTAAGAAAGGCTTTACAGGTTTAGAAGTAGGAAAGTAACCTTTTAAAGAAAAAATACCAGTTTGAACTTCTACGTCACCCCCAAGAGATGGGTCAGATTTTAAAACCCCTTCGACCTCAGGGATCCAATCAACATCAAACTGAAAAGACACTACAGGTGTTAAACGATAGCCAAATTTTGCATTTATACCCCATGTGCCTTCATCCCAATCTACAACATCTTCAAAATCATAGTTGTTTCCTTGATGACTGGCACCTAAACCGACGTAAAACTTTTTTTCTTCTGCTTTAACAGAGTTAGCAAAAAAAACTATGCATCCAATTAATAGAAAGATTGTTATAAACAAACGATTTTTAAATTTTAACATCTCGACCTCCTTTGACGTAGTGTTTTATAATATGGCTTTATTATAACGAACAGCCTACTCGTGGTTAGAAGCTATTAGAATGAAACAAAAACGATTAATGCAAATACCTTGCCAATTTTTAATTGATAGTAATTACAGTTAATTATAGGCTTTTATTAAAAACAATTATTAAATTTTAACAGTAAAAAGATGGGTTTTTGACGAAATACTGCCAGATTTTTGTCTGTTAAACATATCAAAAATTAAACTTCTCCGATTTAAATTGTATTTTATATTTGATGGGAATTTGTTCTAAAGGAAGAGCTTTTGGAAGAGTCTTGGATAATTTTTTAATTCCAAAATTTATCTATCCGAAGATTTGATGTTTGTTGAGATACATTAATATACACCATGAAAATCGAGCTTGTGAAACCTGTGATTTCTTGCCATTACAACAAGTCTAAGAATGGCAATTTCAATTACATATATCCTATTTCTTACAAAATTGCAAAAAAGGCAAACCCTCAAAATGGATCTGCCCTTATTGAAAAACGATATCACAACTTTTGAACTGGCATTAAAACTTGTGATATATTGCTCTCAGTAATTGAAGCAAATCTGGATATGTTGGAGATATCTCACAATTTTGAAGCCGCATTTATTTTTTTCTTCCAGAAGCTTCGCGAAGAGCCTTTAGAAATCCTGGGTGAACCTGATAACCCAAAGTCTGTGCCTTGTGAACATCCTCCCAGACTTTATCGTATTCTTTCTTGAAGTAATAGGAAACTGCCCGATTGTTGTAAGCTACAGCAAAATTCGGGTTTAATTCTATGACCTTGCTGTAGTCAGAGATAGCTTGATCGTAATCACCTTTGCCAGAGAAGACGATTCCCCGGTTGTAATAGGCATCAACATACCTCGGGTCTATTTCTATGGCTCTGCCATAGTCAGCAATTGCCTTATCGCGCTGGCCTTTTGCATCATAGGCATTTCCCCGATCGTTGTAAGCTACAGCGAGTCTCGGGTTTAACTCTATGGCCTTGCTGTAGTCAGAGATAGCTTGATCGTAATCACCTTTATGATCATAAACAGACCCCCGATTATAATAGGCCATTCCATTATCCGGGTCTATTTCTATAGCCTTGCTGTAGTCAGAGACAGCTTGGTCCTTATCGCCTTTGATAAAATAGGTATTCCCCCGATTAAAGTAGACTTTAACATCCATCGGGTTTATCTCTACTGCCTTGTTGAAATCAGAAATAGCTTGATCGTAATGGCCTTTTATATGATATGTATTCCCCCGATTGAAGTAGGCTTTAACATCCATCGGGTTTGTCTCAATTGCCATGCTGTAGTCAGCGATGGCCTTATCGTGCTGACCTTTTTTGTCATATGCAAGTCCCCGATTGTTATAAGCATCAGTAAGCTTCGGATTTAACTCAATAGCTTTGGTGAAATCAGCGATGGCATCATCGTGCTGATCTTTTTCATAGTAGGCAGTCCCCCGATTATAGTAAGGTTCAGCATTATCCCGGCTTAACTCTATTGCCTTGGTGAAATCAGCGATGGCATCATCGTGCTGGCCTTTTTCGTCATATACAAATCCCCGACTGTTATAAGCCCCAGCAAGCTTCGGGTTCATCTCTATGACTTTGCTGTATTCAGCGATAGCATTATCCCACAAGCCTTCAATATGGTTGGCTGACCCCTTGAACCAAAGGATAGCGGTCTTGCTTTCTATAGTTTTGTCATTTAAATCTTCAATAACGATTATAGATGTTTTTGCAAGGTCATTATATGGATCTACCTTCAAGGCCTTTTCAAATTCTACTTTAGCTTCATTGAACTTACCTTGAGCTGCAAAGTCCACGCCTTTAGTTACATTTTGCATGGCTACACCTTGATCATCGAGAAGATTAGTCGATAAATCGGTCTTTTTGAGCGACGGCAAGTTCTCAGGATATTTTGGAGTCGAGTCACAACCACCCAAGCTAAACCCGATAACCAGAAATCCCAGAGTCAGTATGTGACCTATTGAATTATTCACTTTCGGTATTTGCATGAGGATTATTTCAAAATTATACGTCCTAGTAAAATGGAAAAACACGTAGGCTTATGGACTCTTGAGCCGCACGGCAAAATGCAGATATCTTATTTTTCCAGTGTCAGAATAAGTAAATCCTATTGTTGCCAAATCATCTCCGGCTATCTACAGATTAATATTCTATTTAGAACCCATCATCCGCATGTATTCTTTAATTTTAATATCAAGCCATTCATCATTTATTTCATCAATAAAATCTTCAAAGGAGAGGACTTCCCCCCTATAACCAGATTTACCTGGTGGCAATCCTTTTCCTCTGTACCAGATATCTTTTGGATTAATCTTCCATTGATAAGCTTCTTCTGGTGGGGTTTTATCTATGACCTTTAAACCTGTTATGTCACAAATTATCCACCTGTTTGCTCGAAAAATATCACCAATGAAAATATGTAATGTTTTATTAGACTTTGGAAGGAAAATAGCCACATTAGATTTTTGATCAACATATATAGAATATCGTCCAAAAAAATCTGGTCCAACAACTTCAATTTTCTTAGCTCGTGACCAGATGTCATCACAATTTTTTTCATCTGATTCATCTTCGGGCAATGAGTCGAGATAGGCACGATATTGTTCGTGGTAACGAGTAGTTGGATCAAGACTTGCTACAGCACTCTCTCTAAAGAACATTCCTTGCTCGTTAATATTTAAGCTGGTCTTTTTCTGGATACGCTTCAATTCAATTATTGAATATAAGCTGTCTAATAGGATAGCAATTACTATTGAAATTAATAATGCATACCACTTCCATAGATACCATCCAGCAAAACCTATTGCCATCGTAATTAGACAAAGCATGTATCCAGTTGTTTTAGCTCTTTGGCTTCTGTATCCGACTGTTTCAGGAGCTTTGTGTTGATACATTTTATTCCCCTAAGTTACCAAAGAACAAATCAGAACACCTTCTCTGCATCAATCTAAAACCAAGGCCCTATTTATTCATTGTTGATGAGTTCTCTATTTTTATTGGAAGCGAATCAGGGCTATAATATGATCTCATTATTCTCCACTGTTCAATTCTTTTTTTTCTTAATTTAATAGGATCTTTCCAGACATTAGATTTTACATTATAGCCATTTCTTAATTTCATGCTTAAATTTTTCTCTCTATCCGATGTACTTACCTTATACTGTGCTTTAGTAATGACATTGCCGTCAACGTCAAAAAAAATTGTAACACCAAATACAAATGTTGGTTGATAAAACAAAGCAAAAAAAAGGATAGCAAAAAAATTGATTAATAGTGTGTTTTTCATGATTGTCACCTCAACTTTTTATAAATATCTGTGATAGTAATAAATCATAACGTTATTCAAACTGCATTGTCGAGTAGCCCAGGGGAATTTCACCCCCAGGCCCTCACAGAATCGGACATGAACCTCTCGATTCATCCGGCTCCTGTCAGCCATGCACTTGACGCCTCTCAGCATTAAGCAGACGCAGAAAGAAATTAGCTCCTCCCAGTTTCTGATTGGCTGAATCTTTCTTCGAGCTGACTCATCCCCTTCGCTCCATCTCCATTACAGAGACTTCATCACTACTACAGGATGATCCGCCCCTGTGCCTCGCATCGGTACTCTCATTCTCATGGGATCTCCACTTGAATTT
>DASQZP010000099.1:0-5940 GCA_035638655.1 Bacteroidales bacterium | reverse complement strand
CATTGCATTCATTGAATCAAAAACATCTTTTCCATTGCAATGAATGATTTTTAGATTTTTAAAACCAGTGAAATTATTGGCCACTTTTCTGTTGGCAGTCTGATCTTTTTTGGGCACGGAGATGCCATAGCCATTGTCCTGAATAACAAAAACTACAGGGAGTTTTTCAGTTGAGGCACCATTGATAGCCTCATATACATAACCCTCAGAAACTGATGACTCACCCTGGGAAGAGAATGTAACGCCGTTATGTTTATATTTTTTCATGGCTCTGCCCGTTCCCGCAGCCTGTTCGGCATGGTTTCCGGTACAGGAAGAACTGTTGTGAATATTCCATTCAGGTTTTGCAAAATGGTTCGACATATGCCTGCCACCACTTGCAGGGTCAGTCGCTTTTGAAATACCATTCAGAATTATTTCCTCGGCAGTAAGCCCGGCAGACACTGCTGTTTGCAAATCCCGGTAATAAGGATACAAATGATCTGTTTCCCTGTTAAAAACCTGTCCCAATGCCAGCTGGATACCATCATGTCCGGCTGAAGGAGCATGATACGACCATCCAATGGCCTGCTTCAGGTAATTGGGTGCGCGGTCATCCAGTACCCTTCCCAGGGTCATTAATTTGAACCATTTTTCAAGTGTCTCTTTATCAGTTGTTTTAATACTATATTTTTTCTTCTCTGCCATTTTATTTGATTATTTTACTCAATTTATATATTCGCCTTTAAATATTTCAACACTCTAAACCCTCAAAAAATCAAATTGTTCTGTTCATATCGAATTCTTCAAGATAATCAGCTAGTTTTTTAAGGTATGCACCCCCAAGGGCACCGTCTACAACCCTGTGGTCATAAGACAGAGAGAGAAACATTTTATGCCTGATTGCGATTACATCACCGGTAGGTGTTTCAACAACCGCCGGTTTTTTCTCAATGTTACCTGTAGCAAGTATAGCAACCTGTGGCTGATTAATAATTGGTGTGCCCATAACATTCTTAAAAGTACCAAAATTTGTTAGTGAGAAAGTTCCTCCCTGAATATCATCCGGACTAAGCTTGTTGCTTCTGGCCTGATTAGCCAGGCGGTTAATTTCCCTGGTAATTCCCAACAGGTTTTTCTGATCAGCATCCTTGATAACGGGCACAATCAGATTACCATCAGGCAGCGCCACGGCAATCCCCATGTTTATTCTTTTCCTGATGATGATCCTGTCACCGTCTACCGAGGCATTGATCCTGGGGAAATCTTTAAGTGCTTTCACTGCAGCTTCTATAAATACAGGCAGGAAGGTGAGCTTTTCTTTTTCCCGGTCCTGGAACTGATTTTTTACCTTATTTCTCCAGAGTACAATATTTGTCACATCAGCTTCAATCATGTTTGTTACATGAGGTGCAGTCTGAACTGAATGTACCATATGTTCGGCAATCATTTTCCGCATACGGTCCATTTCAATAATTTCATCCTCAGCATTCACTGAAACAGAAACTTTCTGTTTTGGTTTCTCTGCAGTAGCTGCTGCTGCAGGAGCGTTCTGAGCTGTCTGTGACTGTCTCGTTCTTTGTTGAAGATAATTCAATACATCATCTTTGCTCACTCTGCCGTCTCTTCCGGATCCCTGAATAGAATCAAGCTCCTGCAAAGAGATGTTTTCTTTACTAGCGATATTTTTTACCAGTGGGGAATAGAATCTTTCTGATTTTGAATAATCAGCACTCCCTGTACCGGTTTCAGTTTTTTCTTCCGTGGTAATTGTTTGCCGGGCAGGTTCAGGGGATTTTTTCGATTCCTCTTGCTGTGCTGGTTCTGATCCACCAGTTTCGCTCCCTGTTCCTTCCATATCAATAATTGCGATGACTTCTCCTACCGCAACAACATCATTTTCTTTAAATAATATTTTAGTTATCACACCTGCAACCGGACTGGGGATTTCTGAATCAACCTTATCAGTGGCAATTTCGAGCAATACATCATCTTCTTCAACTGTATCATTGTCTTTGACAAACCACTTGGTGATAGTCGCTTCTTCCACACTTTCACCCATTTTAGGCATCACAATTTCAAATTTTGACATAGTCGTAAATAATTTATCTGGTTATGTAATTGAGTGGCAAAGATAACAAAATCTTATTTATTTAAAGGCAGTCTAAATAAATATTAAGGCAAATTTAACCTGTATCCATTGCTAAACTCTGAATTTAATACCCTGTTAACAAACTATGTCTATAAAAGGTTTAGAAGATAGGAATTCAAACTCCCCCGCCAAAAGGTGAAAAGTATATTTAAGGGTTCCATTAGATAATGACTTGGATTGAATCTTTACGAAAAGAGAGAAGCACTACTTGTGGTATTTCATTTTCCGTATCAATGCTTTTTCCTGTTCAATTTCCCAGGCTGTTTCCCATCCCAGGTTATGATCATACTCTTGTATGAGATCATTTTTGCATGAATTGCAAATAACCTTAAATGGTGATGTAAATTTACCAGTACACCGTGGACACTTATAAACAACATCTGACTCTGAAACTGAATTCTTCAAGATACGCAGAATTAAAAAATTTCTTTTAAGAGATACGTATTCATTAAATGAATTGTTTCGGAGAAAAGCTTTTGAAATGTAGAAATTTTGATAAATTCCTGAATTATGTTAGTTATTTAATTTTATCTAATATTAAGAAGCTTTTAATGAATGAATTAGACTGAAAAGCAAAGAAAGGATTAATTGAAAGCAGGATTTTACATTCGAAGATAAGTAACTTTAATAATCGTCTGCTTCTTCATCCGCACAAAATTCAACTCTGTACATTATTGGGTCACCTGAGGGTATTCTTTCATAAATACTTTCTTTGGCACCGGCACTTACACGCCATACTTCAACATCAGGATACTGGGCAGCTATACAAAGGCTAACCAGGGTAAACGGCTTTGGTCCTAATGGAGCAATTACTACCCTGTAATTTAATCTAAGTCTGAGCAGTAAGGAAGTCATTTCCTTCCTTAAACCTTCCAGATCGGCAACCGGGTAGCGTACTATATTATTTTCAGGCAGTTTATTCAATAGATGTTCATTTTGTTTTGAAACACTACTGATATAACCATCGTCAAAAGCCGGATCAGGAAAAAATGCGTAAGAAACTATAGGGTGTAAGGCTTTTTTAATTGCTTCGGTTCGGCCAGTTTCGTATCCCAGGCCCATTATGAGTGCAACCGGTTTTTTTGAAACTATTCGGGAATTATTGTGCAATAATGGACCAATATATTTAACCTGTTTGGGTTTTTGGGGTTCTGAAAAGAAAGAAGGTGTATATGAAAAATAAATTTCAACCCTTTCAAAAGATAATTCTGCGTTAAGCAGGTAATTGATCAATGTGGCATACCATGTCTTTGACATACTGGAATAATCAACGAGCATCTTAAATACGGGTTTATGATTATTCAAAGACCCGTTTTCAAAAAAATCACCCAGAAAAGCAAAAATATCAGTACATTGTAATGAAGCAGCGTAAAAAAATTGATATCCTTTTTTCTGAAAATATATGTCATTCTGCCGGCGGTAGGCCTTTTTTTCATTTTCCCTGAATGCCAGCGCAATCTTAACTTCAGCATCAGGACTATACTTCTCAACCATGTATGTAGATCTTCTTTCATAACCTGAGGCAGTTATAATCAGATCGAAGTTAGTTTTGTTAATTATATCTGTATCCAGTTGAGATAGCTGAATAAGTTCCATGTTACACGTATCGAATAAAAATCTTTGTAAAAATAGTTATTCAGTGATAGTTTCAAAATTATTTACAATATTTTACATTAAGACATCAAAAATTTATGCAAGTATTGTAAAAAATATCAAATTTAAAAATCTCATGAGTCTCTGTAAGCAAACTAAACAAATAATTCATTACTATATCTGCAGAGAGTGTTGTTTTTTTTAGGGCAAAAGTTAATGAAAATTGAAAAATTCAGCATAAAAAGTCTAATAATTTAATGAAGCCAGCTGGACCGGTTCAAGAGGCTTTGGTTGACAATACTCAAAGAGGTCAACGCCGGGCCAGTCTTTAACAGAATAAACTGCAGTAAACATGGTTCGTGAGATATCCCTGTGAATAGAATTTCTTTTCTCAGAACTGCTGTTAAATAATACTACCCAGTTAACTTTATTACTTTGCCTCATCACCAGTGCACTTGTACCGGATAGCGTTCCTGTCCGCCACCAGGTTCCCTTACCATCTGCTCCTCTCCATCCTATCAGGCTATTCCCGTTTTTATCAGGTGTCACCATTTTTTTTATTGATTTTTTTGAGAGAATATCAGGTTGTTCCGGAAATCCGTCAATGGCCAGAATAAATTGCAGAAGACCCGAAGCAGATGCAATCCATCCACCAGCAGCACTCAGCGCTTCGATATTATTTCCTCCATAAGGAGCAGGTACATAAGTATTTGATCCATCAAGAGACAAGCTTAAAGGCTGCTCCTCGGTATCATAATAAGTTACTTCATTGGGGGCCTTATCAATATAAAAGTTTTTTCCTATGTGCATATCATATACGCCTATTGGATGAAGGATTGCGGAAGTAACATAGTCTTCATAATCCATTCCACTTACTTTTGCAATCACCTGTCCTAAAATAACATAACCAATATTAGAATAATGATAAATAGTACCCGGTTTAAAACGTAATCCCTGTTTAAGTGTGTATGCAATGGTTGTAGGTATATCAGGAGGCGAAGAAACATCCATAATTTTAGCAACCTGCTGAGGCAAAAATAGTGGATCATACTGGTCGGGGCCCCAACCTGCAGTATGATGTAAAAGCTGATCTACAGTTATATCTTCGAATCGCTTATCACTGTAGTCAAGATATGCAGGATCATTTAATATCCCAAGAGGTCCAAATACATGTTCGAACAGGTGTAATTTGCCATCCTCAACGAGTTTCATAATTGCAACCGCTGTTATAAGTTTGGAAACACTGGCAATCCTGAAAAGATGTTTGGGTTTCACTTTCTCCTTTGTTTCAATATTTGCATAACCAAAGCCTTTGGCATACACAAGTTTACTCTGATACGAAATAGCAACTGAAGCGCCTTTTATACCATCCTTCTCAAGCAGGTTTGTTACCAGAAGATCAATATTTTTCGTTTCAGTATAGTCTGAAAGTTTGTTATTTAATTGATAAGAAACTGCTTTGCTTTGAACTGGAGATTCAAATTCACTATTGACGGTTTGATTGCGATATGCCATGAAGTTTTCATTATGTCCCATATCCGAAAAGCTCATTCCAATTCCAAGAAGAAAGAAGAAGGCAAAAAACAATATTTTAAGTATAATTTTCCTCATTATTTTGTTTTTCAATATTGATGAATTGAAAATTGTGAAAGGGCACAAAATTATGCTAATATCCAAAAAACAAAAATTTTGGCAAACCGGAGATATGAACCGACAAAATGACAATTGTTAATATCTCCTGAAACAGACAAAAATAAAGGATTACAGAGTGATGTGTAAAAATACGAATGCCATTAGTTATGGCGTTATTTATAGCCATTCGTACCAGTATTATAATACCTTATCAGAGAAAAACGTTATTTCACCAAGTATTATCAGTCAGTTATCAAAGAATATTTTCACCTTTGACGAAAATCATCAAATATTTAGAGAGAATTTTATTTTTTCATTGATTATCATATACTTAAAAACAATAACAAGAAGAGATAAAATTTTGACAGTTATTAACAACCTGATAAAATACACTAAACGTCTAATTTATTTTGTTCAAATATTGATGATTCGAAAAACGGTTCTTACGGAAGTTAACAGTTATAATAAAGGTTTGTTTGATTTATATGACTGTCGGATTATATCCCTAAAGCATTAACCCCATCGCGCAGCCCCCTTCCCCCTAAAGGGGACCCTGCGCGCAAATAAGAAACTAATTTGGATTT